>NZ_JBHSFK010000014.1:0-261531 GCF_042653945.1 Streptomyces vulcanius
GCCTGCGCCTCCCCACCTACCCCTTCCAACACCAGCACTACTGGCTGACACCGGGCCGCGACGAAGCAGCGACGGACATCGGCGCGGTGGGGCTCGACAGCAGCGAACACCCCCTGCTCGGCGCGATCGTGCGGCTCCCCGACTCGGACGGCGCGGTGTTCGTCAACCGGATCTCGGTCGGCACGCAGCCCTGGCTGGCGGACCACTCCGTCGCCGGGACCGTCCTGCTCCCCGGCACCGCGCTGCTCGAACTCGTCGTGCGCGCCGGTGACGAGCTGGGCGAGTCGGTGGTGTCGGAGCTGGTGGCCGAGGCCCCGCTGGTGCTGCCCGGGGCGGAAGCGGCGCAGTTGCGGGTGACCGTCGGGGAGCGGGACGAGGCGGGCCTGCGGTCCGTGTCGGTGCACTCCCGTGCGGCGGACGCGCTCGACGGCACGCCGTGGACGCGGCACGTGACCGGTTTCCTGGGAGGGAGCCGGCCGGCGCCCGCCGGGCTCGTCTCCTGGCCGCCGCCGGGGGCCGAGCCGGTTCCCGCCGAGGGCTTCTACGACGCGCAGCGTGCGGCCGGTTTCGAGTTCGGCCCGCTGTTCCGGGGGCTGCGCCGGGTCTGGGCGGGGCACGACGAGGTCTTCGCCGAGGTGGCGCTGCCCGAGGACGCCGAAGGTGTGTCCGGGTTCCTGCTGCACCCGGCGTTGCTCGACACCGCGCTGCACGCCGCCGCGTTCCTGCCCGGCCGTTCCGGGCCCGACGCACCGGCCAGGCTGCCGTTCGCCTGGAGCGGGGTGTCGGTGCACGCGGCGGGTGCGACCGCACTGCGGGTGCGTATCAGGCCGATCGGCGCCGACGACGTCACCGTCGACCTGACCGACGCCACGGGTGCCCCGGTCGCCACGATCGGCGCGCTATCGATGCTTCCGGCCGACCTGGACCGGCTGTCCGGCCGGGACACGACCGGCGAGCTGCTGCTGCGTACGGTGTGGGAGCCGCTCGCGGTGTCCGCGACCGCGCAGGAGCTGCCTGGTGCCGTACTGGACCTGACGGAAGGGGAGACGGCGGCCTGGCCGGTGGGCGCCGCCGCTCCACAGCGGGCGCGATCGCTGGTCTTCCGAGCGCTGGAGGGCATCCAGCGGCATCTCGCCGCCGGGGTGGCCGACGAGCCGCTGGTGGTGCTCACCCGCGCGGCACGGCGGGACCCGGCGATGGCGGCGGTGTGGGGGCTGGCCCGGGTGGCTCAGTCCGAGAACCCGGGGCAGGTCGTCCTGGCCGACGTCGACGAGGCACCCGAGTCCCGTCGGCTGCTGCCGGCCGCGCTCGCGACGGGCGAGCCGCAACTGGCGGTCCTCGGCGGGAGCGTGACCGTCCCGCGGCTGACCAGCCATGAGCCGGGCGACGCGGCGGCACGTCCCCTGGACCCCGAGGGCACCGTCCTCGTCACCGGCGGCACCGGCACGCTCGGCGCCCTGGTCGCGCGGCGGATGGTGGAGCGCCACGGCGTGCGGCGCCTGCTGCTGACGAGTCGTCGCGGAGAGGCCGCGCCGGGCGCGGCGGCCCTGGTCGAGCAGCTGACGGCGCTCGGCGCGTCGGTGACGGTGGCCGCCTGCGACATCGGCGACCCGGCCCAGGCCGAGCGCCTGGTGGCGGAGGTGCCGGCGGCGCATCCGCTGACCGCGGTGATCCACTCCGCGGCGGTCCTGGACGACGGCGTGTTCACCGCCCTCGACCCCGCGCGGGTCGACCGGGTGTTCGCACCCAAGGTCGACGGCGCGTGGAACCTGCATCTGCTGACCGAGCATCTCGACCTGGCGGCGTTCGTCCTGTTCTCCTCGGCGTCGGGCACGCTCGGTAACGCGGGGCAGGGCAACTACGCGGCCGGCAACGGGTTCCTGGACGGCCTCGCCGAGTACCGACGGCAGCGCGGTCTGCCCGCGCTGTCGCTGGCCTGGGGGCTGTGGGAGCAGGCGAGCGAGCTGACCGGCGCGCTGCTGGCCGGCGCCCAGGGACATCTCAAGCAGGAGGTGCTGGCGATGAGCGACGAGGAGGGTCTCGCCCTCTTCGACGCTGCCCTGACCGGCGCCGCCCCGGCCGGCGGCGACGCGGACCCCTCCGTACTGGTCCCCGTCAAGCTCAGTGCCACCGCGCTGCGGCGGGCCACGCACCTCCCGGCCGTACTGCGCGCCCTGGTGCCGCGGACCAGGCCGGCCGCGCGCCGGACGGACGCGGCAGGGAGCGCGGAGGCGGCGGACTCGCTCGTCGACCGGCTGCGGCCGTTGGCAGTGCCGGAGCGGCTCGCGAGGCTGGCGGAGACGGTCATCGCGCACACGGCCGCGACGCTGGGGCACGCCGGGACCGGTGCGATCGGCGCACGGCAGGCCTTCAAGGACCTCGGCTTCGACTCGCTCGCCGCCGTCGACCTGCGCAACCGGCTCGCCGCCGGTACCGGCCTGCGGCTCCCGGCGACCCTTGTGTTCGACCACCCCAGTCCCACCGCGCTCGCCGAGCATCTGCTGGACGAACTCGGCCTCGCCGAGGTCGACCGGGAGCCCGTCGCCGAGCGGGCGCTCGGGGAGCTGCGCGAGCTGATGGCCGTCCTCGGGGAGCGGCTGGCGGAGCCGGCGGACCGGGCGGCGGTGGCGGCGGGACTGCGCAGGCTCGCGGCCGAAGTGCACACCCCCGGACCGACCGCCGGTTCCTCCGGTCCTGCCGTCCCCGGCACGGCCGACCTGGAGTCGGCGACCGACGACGACATCCTCCGGTTGGCCGAGGCCGAACTGGACCTGTCCTGAGCCCCGATCACGCGTAAAGGACCCTCTCGTGGCCACTGATGAGCAACTTCGTGACTATCTGAAGCGGACCCTTGTCGAACTCAGGCAGGCCCGCACCCGGCTGGCGGAGACGGAGGCGCGGCGGCAGGAGCCGATCGCCGTCGTGGGCATGGCCTGCCGGCTGCCCGGCGGGGTCGCCTCTCCCGAGGGCCTCTGGCGGCTGGTGGACTCCGGCTCGGACGCCATCGGGACGTTGCCGGACGACCGCGGCTGGGACGTCGACGGTCTCTACCACCCCGATCCCGACCACCCCGGCACCAGCTACACCCGTGAGGGCGGCTTCCTCACGGACGCCGGCGGGTTCGACGCCGAGTTCTTCGGTATCTCGCCCCGCGAGGCGCTGTCCCTCAACCCGCAGCAGCGTCATCTGCTGGAGCTGTCCTGGGAGGCCGTCGAGCGGGCGGGCATCGACCCGACGGCCCTGCACGGCAGCCGGACCGGGGTGTTCACCGGCGTGATGTACCACGACTACGCCCCGCCGCTGCGGGAGGCGCCCCGCGATCTGGAGGGGTTACTGAGCATCGGCGACTCGGGCAGCGCGGCCTCCGGCCGGGTGTCGTACACGCTGGGCCTGGAAGGGCCGGCGGTCACCGTGGAGACGGCGTGCTCCTCCTCGCTGGTGGCGCTGCATCTTGCGGTGCGGGCGCTGCGCTCGGGCGAGTGCGATCTCGCGCTGGCCGGGGGTGCGGCCGTCATGGGCACGCCCGACGCGATGGTGCACTTCGCACGGCAGCGGGGGCTCGCCCCCGACGGCCGCAGCAAGGCCTTCGCTGCGGCGGCGGACGGCACGGGCTGGTCGGAGGGCGTCGCGGTGGTGCTGGTCGAGCGGCTGTCGGACGCCCGCCGCAAGGGCCACACCGTCCTCGCCACCGTGCGCGGCACGGCCGTCAACCAGGACGGCGCCTCCAACGGACTGACCGCCCCCAACGGCCCCTCCCAGCAGCGCGTCATCCGCCAGGCCCTCGCCGACGCCGGGCTCGACGCGCGGGACATCGATCTGGTGGAGGCGCACGGCACGGGCACGAAGCTCGGCGACCCGATCGAGGCGCAGGCCGTGATCAACACCTACGGGCGGGGCCGGGACACGGACCGGCCGCTGTGGCTGGGCTCGCTCAAGTCCAACATCGGCCACACCCAGGCCGCCGCCGGCGTCGCCGGGCTGATCAAGGCGATTCTCGCGATGCGGCACCGGACTCTGCCGCGCACCCTGCACGTCGACGCGCCCACCCCGCACGTCGACTGGTCCGCCGGCACCGTCCGCCTCCTCACCGAGGCCCGCCCCTGGGACAGCGCCGGCGGCCCCCGCCGCGCCGCGGTCTCCGCGTTCGGCGCGACGGGCACCAACGCCCATGTCGTCCTCGAAGAGGCGCCGGGAGAAGACGAATTGACGGGTGGTCAGGAAGAGCCGCCGCCCGCCGTCGTGCCCTGGGCGCTGTCCGCCAGGACACCGGCCGCGCTGGCCGAGACGGCGCGACGGCTCCACGACCACGTCACCGCCCACCCGGAGGACACCCCCGCGCAGATCGGCGGCGCCCTGCTGCGGCGGGCACGGCTGGACCACCGGGCCGTGGTCCTGGGCGCCGATCGCGCCGAACTCCTCGGCGGGCTGCGGGCGCTCGCCGAGGGCACACCGTCCGCCGATGCGGTGACCGGGCACACGGCGGCCGGCCGGCTGGCGTTCGCGTTCGCCGGGCAGGGCAGCCAGCGTCCGGGCATGGGCCGGGAACTGTACGGCCGGCTGCCCGCGTTCGCCGCGGCGTTCGACGAGGTCTGCGCGGAGCTGGACCGGCACCTGGACACCCCGCTGCGGGACGTCATGTTCGCGGAACCCGGCACCGTCGGCGCGGAGTTGCTCGACACCACCGCCTACACCCAGCCCGCGCTGTTCGCGTTGGAGGTGGCCCTCGCCCGCGTGCTGCGGGAGTGGGGCGTCCAGCCGGACCTGCTGGTCGGGCACTCCGTCGGGGAGATCGCCGCCGCGCACGTCGCCGGGGTGTTCTCGCTGCCGGACGCGGCGCTGCTGGTCGCCGCCCGGGGCCGGCTGATGCAGGCGCTGCCCGCGACCGGGGCGATGGTGGCCGTCGGCGCGTCCGAGGAGGCGGTGCTGCCGCTGCTGGCCGGGCTGGAGTCCGCCGTCGCGATCGCCGCGGTGAACGGCCCCGAGTCGGTGGTGCTCTCCGGCGACGAGGGGGCCGTACTCGAACTCGCCGAGCGGCTGCGTGCGCAGGGCCGGCGCACCAAGCGGCTCGTCGTCAGCCACGCGTTCCACTCGCCGCGCATCGACGCGATGCTCGACGAGTTCGGCCGGGTCGCGGCCCGGCTGGCGTACCACGCGCCCTCGACGCCGCTCGTCTCGGACGTCACCGGCGCCCTCGCCGAACCGACCGACCTGGCTTCACCGGGGTACTGGACCCGGCACGCCCGCGCCGCCGTACGGTTCGCCGACTCCGTACGCACGCTTCGGGACGAGGGCGTGACCACCGTGCTGGAGATCGGCTGCGGCGACACGCTCACCGCCCTCGTGCGGGAGACCGACGACGCGCTGGACGCCGTACCGGCTCTCGCGCGGCGGCGGCCCGAGACGCGGTCGTTGGCCGCCGCGGCCGCCCGGTTGCACACGCGGGGGCATGCCGTCGACTGGGCGGCCGTGTCCGGCGCGCTCCCGGCGGCCGGGGTGAGCACGCCGCTGCCGCCGTATCCCTTCGAGCACCGGCGATTCTGGCTGGAGCCGGTGCGCACGGCGGACCTGGACGCGCTCGGAGTCGGCTCGACCGGGCATCCGCTGCTGGGGGCGGCCGTCGAGGTCCCGGCGTCCGGGGGTGTGGTGTTCGCCGGGCGCCTGTCGCTGAAGGAGCAGCCGTGGCTGGCCGACCACGCCGTCGGCGGGGCGGTGCTGCTGTCCGGTACGGCGCTGGTGGACCTGGCGGTGCGGGCCGGGGACGAGGTCGGGGCCGGGTTGGTCGAGGAACTGGTGATCGAGGCGCCGTTGGTGCTGCCGGAGGAAGGGGGCGGGGTCCGGCTCCGGGTCGGCGTGGGCGAGGAGGGCGCCGACGGGCTGCGTCGGCTGACGGTCCACTCCCACGCGGACGGCGCGGCGCGGGACGAAGGCGGGGACGGGGACGGGGGCGGGGGCGGGTGGATCCTGCACGCCTCGGGCTTTCTGTCCACGGGCCGGCCGCCCGCCGGGGAACTGGGCGTCTGGCCGCCCGCCGGCGCCGAACCGGTGGCGTTGGACGGCTTCTACGACCGGCAGGAGGACAACGGTCTGGAACTGGGCCCGCTCTTCCGCGGGCTGCGGGCCGTATGGACGCGCGGCGACGAGGTGTTCGCCGAGGCCGAGCTGCCCGGCACGGACACCGAGGGCTTCGTCCTGCACCCGGCGCTGCTGGACGCGGCGCTCCAGGCGGCGGCACTGCATCCCGCCCGGGACGGCCAGAAACCGGAACTGCCCTTCGCCTGGCGGTCGGTCGCCGTGCACGCCACGGGCGCCACCGCCCTGCGGGTGCGCCTCGGCCGGACCGACACCGGCGCCCTGCGCCTCGACCTCGCCGACGGCACCGGCGCCCCCGTGGCGACGGTCGGCTCCCTGACGACGCGCCCGGTCCACACGGAACGGCTCGCCCCGCCCACGCGGCCCGGCGCGCCGCTGTTCCACCTGGACCGCACACCGCTGCCACTGCCCGAGGGCCCGGTCCCCGAGCCCGGCAAGGTGCTCGACCTCACCGCCGCCGACGACGGCACAGCCGTGCCGCGACGGGCCCGGGCACTCACCGCCGAGGCCCTGGACGCCGTACAGGCACATCTGCGCGCGCCCGGCGACGGGCCGCTGGTCGTGCTGACCCGGGAGGCCGAGACGGACCCGGCGACGGCCGCCGTGTGGGGTCTGGTGCGGGCCGCGCAGGTGGAGCACCCCGGCGAGTTCGTGCTGGTGGACACCGACGAGGAGTCCCGGCGCCGGTCGGCGGCGGCGGTGGCGAGCGGCGAGGCGCAGGTCTTCCTGCGGGCCGGCGCCGCGCTCGTCCCGCGTCTGACACGGGTCGCCTCCGCCGAGGACGGCCGACGCCCGCTCGATCCGGACGGCACCGTCCTGATCACCGGCGGCACCGGCGCCCTGGGCGCGCTGCTCGCCCGGCATCTGGTCGTCCGGCACGGCGTACGGCATCTGACGCTGACGAGCCGTCAGGGCCCGGCGGCGGCAGGCGCGGCCGAGCTGCGGGCGGAACTCACCGCGCTCGGCGCCACGGTGAACGTCGCCGCGTGCGACGTCGCCGACCGGACCGCTGTGGCGGCGCTGCTGGCGGCGGTCCCGGCGGAGTATCCGCTGACCGCGGTCGTCCACACCGCGGGCGTCCTCGACGACGCTGTGGTCGAGGCGCTGGACGCGGCACGGCTGGAGACGGTACTGGGGCCCAAGGCCGACGGCGCCTGGCATCTGCACGAGCTGACCCGGGACGCCGGCCTCACCGCGTTCGTGCTGTTCTCCTCGGCGGCCGGCACCCTCGGCGGCGCCGGCCAGGCCAACTACTCCGCCGCCAACGCCTTCCTCGACGCCCTCGCCGCCCACCGCCGCGCCACGGGCCTGCCCGCGGTCTCGCTGGCCTGGGGCCTGTGGGAGCACGCGAGCGGAATGACCCGAGGGGTGCGCAAGGGCCGCGGACGGTATGTGCTGCCACTGCCGACGGAACAGGCGCTCGGCCTGTTCGACCGGGCGCTGGACACCGAGGCCCCCGCCACCGTCGTACCGGCCGCCTTCGACCTGGCCGTACTGCGCCGGTCGGAGGACGTGCCCGCGGTGCTGCGGGCCCTGGTGCCGCGGTCCCGGCGCCGGGTGCGAGCGGAGGAGGCGGCCCCCGTCTCCCTCGCCGAGGAACTGCAGCGGCTGCCCGCGCCGCGGCGGTCGCACCGCCTGGGCGGCCTGGTGCGCGCGCTGGCCGCGGCGGCGCTGGGGCACGAGAGCGCCGAAGTGATCGATCCCGAGCGGCCGTTCAAGGATCTGGGGTTCGACTCGCTCTCGGCGGTCGACCTGCGTAACCGGATCGCCGCCGCGACGGGGGTGCGGCTGCCCGCGACGCTCGTCTTCGACCACCCGACCCCCGCCGCGGCGGCCCGGGAACTGCACGACCGGCTCTTTCCCCCCGTGGAGGACGAGGTGATCGACACCGCCCGCGAACAGCGGCTCCGCCGCGCCCTGGCGTCCGTGTCGCTACGACAGCTGCGCGACCTGGGCGTCCTGACGCCCCTGCTGGAACTCGCCGACACCGGCACCGACACGAACGCCGTCGTCGGCGGCGCGGCAGCCGAGGGACCGACGAGCGAGATCTCCTCGATGAGCGTGGCGAGCCTGATCGCCAAGGCCATGGGGGAGGGCGGCCGTTGACCGCCCCGGCTGCGGCCGGTCCGCACGAAGACGGAGAAGGACCGAACGGAGAGGACGGAGAGGACGAATGACCAAGGATGACAACGCCGTCGTCGAGGCCCTGCGCGCTTCCCTGCTGGAGAACGAGCGGCTGAAGAGGGAACTCGTGGCGGCCGCCGACAGCGCGCGCGAGCCGATCGCGATCGTCGACATGGCCTGCCGGCTGCCCGGCGGGGTGCGCTCCCCGGAGGATCTGTGGGCGCTCCTGACGGAGGGCCGCGACGCCGTCACCGGCTTCCCCGAGGACCGGGGCTGGGACGTGGCCGCGCTCTACGACCCCGACCCCGACGCCCGCGCCCACAGCTACACCCGTGAGGGCGGCTTCCTGCACGACGCCGGTGACTTCGACGCCCGCTTCTTCGGCATCTCGCCGCGCGAGGCCCTCTCGATGGACCCGCAGCAGCGGCTGTTCCTGGAGACGGCGTGGGAGGTGCTGGAACGCGCCGGCATCGACGCGGCCGGGCTGCGCGGCAGCCGTACCGGGGTGTTCACCGGGGTGATGTACCACGACTACGGCACGGGGCTCACCCACGTTCCCGAGGAACTGGAGGGCCTCCAGGGCGCCGGAGTGGCGGGCAGCCTCGTCTCCGGCCGGGTCTCCTACCACCTGGGGTTCGAGGGGCCGTCGGTGACGGTCGACACGGCCTGCTCCTCCTCCCTGGTGGCGCTGCACCTGGCCGCCCAGTCCCTGCGGTCGGGCGAGTGCGACCTGGCGCTCGCGGGCGGGGTGGCGGTGATGGCCACGCCGGGCACGTTCGTGGAGTTCTCGCGCCAGCGCGGGCTGTCGCCCGACGGCCGCTGCAAGGCGTTCGCCGCCTCCGCCGACGGCACCGGCTGGTCGGAGGGCATGTCCCTGCTCCTGCTGGAACGGCTCTCCGACGCCCGCCGCAACAACCATCACGTGCTGGCCACGATCCGGGGCAGCGCGGTGAACTCCGACGGCGCCTCCAACGGTCTGACCGCGCCCAACGGCCCCTCCCAGGAGCGGGTCATCCGGCAGGCGCTCTCCGCCGCCCGGCTCTCCCCGGCCGACGTCGACCTCGTCGAGGGCCACGGCACGGGCACGAAGCTCGGCGACCCGATCGAGGCGCAGGCCGTGATCAACACCTACGGGCGGGGCCGGGACACGGACCGGCCGCTGTGGCTGGGCTCGCTCAAGTCCAACATCGGCCACACCCAGGCCGCCGCCGGCGTCGCCGGGGTGATCAAGGCGGTCCTGGCCCTCCGGCACGGTGTGCTGCCGCGCACCCTCCACGTCGACGAACCCACCCCGCACGTGGACTGGTCGGCGGGCACGGTACGGCTCCTGGACGAGGCCCGCCCGTGGCCGGAGACGGGACGTCCGCGCCGGGCGGGCGTCTCGGCGTTCGGGGTGAGCGGGACGAACGCGCACGTGATCGTGGAACAGACGCGGGAGGAGCTGGAACAGACGCGGGAGGAGCCGGAGCAGGTCGCCTCCGGCGGGGGCGCGGCCGTCCCGTGGGTCCTGTCCGCCCGCACCCCGACCGCCCTCGCCAGGCAGGCGCGTCGGCTGGCCGCCCACGCCGAGGCGCACCCGGAACTGGACGCGGTGGCGCTGGGCCGGGCGCTCGCCACCACCAGGACCGCGATGGAGCACCGCGCGGTGCTGATCGGCGCCGGCCGTGACGAGTTGCTGGACGGGGCCCGTCGGCTCGCCGCGGGCGAACCGTCACCGCTGGTCGTGACCGGCCGGGTCACCGACGGCCAACTCGCCTTCCTCTTCTCTGGCCAGGGCAGCCAGCGCGTCGGCATGGGCCGCGAACTGCACGCCCGGCACCCGGAGTTCGCCGAGGCGTACGACGCGGTGTGCGCGGAGCTGGACGAACGGCTGCCACGCCCCCTGCGCGAGGTCGTCTTCGCGGACGCGGGTTCCGAGGACGCGCGGCTGCTGGAGCGCACCGAGTTCACCCAGCCCGCCCTGTTCGCCTTCGAGGTGGCGCTGTACCGGCTGCTGACCTCCTGGGGTGCCGAACCCGACCTGGTGGCCGGGCACTCGGTGGGCGAGATCGCCGCCGCGCACGTCGCCGGGGTGCTGTCGCTCGCCGACGCCGCCGCGCTGGTGTCGGCCCGGGCCGGACTCATGCAGTCCCTCACCGCCCCCGGCGCGATGGTCGCCGTACGCGCGGACGAGGAGGAGGTAGCCACGCTTCTGTCCGGCCACGAGCACGAGGTGAGCATCGCCGCCGTCAACGGCCCCTCGGCGGTGGTGATCTCGGGTGCGCGGGACAGGGTCCTGGAGATCGCCGGCGGGCTGCGGGCCAGTGGCCGCCGCACCAAGCGCCTACAGGTCTCGCACGCGTTCCACTCCCCGCTCATGGACCCGGTGCTGGAGGAGTTCGCGCGCGTGACACGCGGACTGTCGTACGGCGTGCCGCGCGTCCCGGTGGTCTCCAACGTCACCGGCCGCCCGGCCGAGGGCGACGACCTGGTGACCCCGGAGTACTGGGTACGGCATGTGCGGGCCACCGTCCGCTTCCGGGACACCCTGCGCACACTGCGGGCCGAAGGCGTGCGCACCTTCCTGGAGGTGGGCCCGGGCGACACGCTCGCCGCGATGGTCCACGAGAACGTCACCGGAGCCGTGGAGGCGGTCCCCTCCGTCCGCCGCGACCACGAGGAGTCCCGGTCGGTACGCGGCGCGCTGGCCGCGCTGCACGTCGGCGGCCGCTCCCTCACCGTGGCTCCGCACCCCCGCCATGTCCCCCTGCCCACCTACCCCTTCGAACGCAAGCGCTACTGGCTGGAGAGGACCGTCGTGCCGCAGCAGCAGAACACCACCACCCCCACCGAGACCGTGCCGGAGCCGGAGGAAGCAGAGAGGTCCCTGGTGGAACGGCTGGCCGAGCGCCCCGCCGAGGAGCGCCGCAAGGAACTGATCGCCCTCGTCGTCGGACTGGCCGCCACCGCGCTGAGCCACGAGAACACCGACGAGTTCGACGAGGACACCGGCTTCTTCGACCTCGGCTTCAGCTCCCTGACCGCGGTCGAGGTGCGCAACAGCATCAACCGGATCTGCGGCCTCGACACCAACCCGATGCTCCTGTTCGACCACCCCACACCGGGCATGCTCGCCGACCACCTGGCGGAACTGATGTTCACGCCCCAGGCCGGCTGACCCCCTCGACCCACCGAGACCACCCCTTCGAAAGGCGGACCGACCGATGTTCGACGTCGACACCTACCTGAAGCACCTCGGCCACACCGGAACCCTCGACCCCACCGCGGACAACCTCCGCGAGCTGCACAGGCGGCACATGATGACGGTCCCGTTCGACAACTCCCGCAACGCCGCCAAGGGGCTGGCGATCTGGGACGACGTCGACGCGGGACGGGACGTCTTCTTCCAGTCGCTGATCACCGAGGGCCGCGGCGGCATCTGCCACGAGCTCAGCGGCCTGTTCCGCGCGCTGCTCGACGAACTCGGTTACGACGTCACCGTCATCTCCTCCGGTGTACGGGGCGCGGGCGACCAGTTCGGGCCCGACCTGGAGCACATGCTGAGCCTGGTGCGCCTGGACGGCGAGGAGTGGCTGGTCGACGTGGGCTTCGCCGGCCCGTCGTTCACCGAGCCGGTACGGATCTCGGCGGACGTGCAGAGCCAGAACGGCTTCGACTACCGGGTCGTCACGGACGGCGCCCACCTGGTGCTGGAGCGCCGCCCCGCGGACGGCGAGTGGAAGGCGGTCTACCGCTTCACCCTCCAGGAGCGGGAGCTGTCCGAGTGGAAGGCGATCGCCAGCGGCGAGAACGACGACCCGTTCTGGCACTGGGCGGGCGAGATGATCCGCGCCGGCACGCTGATCTACGGCCGCGTGTACGAGACCGGCCAGCTGCTTCTGGTGGGCCGGCGGTACCTGCGGGCGGAGGACGGCAGGGACCAGGCACGGGTGCTGGCGAAGACCGACGAGTACGAGGCGGTCGTACGCCACGTACTGCGCCAGGACGTGTGAGGGGCCCGGGATGACGACCTCCGAGAGGCACCTGGACGCCGACGTCCTGGTGGTGGGAGACGGCCCGGTCGGCCAGACCCTGGCGATCATGCTGGCCCAGCGGGGCTGGTCGGTCACGGTCGTCGACCGCTGGCCGAACCCGTACACCATGTCACGGGCAGTCGCGTTCGACAGCGAGGCGGCCCGGGTCCTGGCGTCGTTGGGCCTGACCGGCTACATGGCGAACGAGACCGAGCCCTCGGGCCGGTACGTCTGGCAGAACGGCGAGGGCGAGGTCCTGCTGGACATCCAGGGCGAGCGGCGGGGCTGGTGCCACTGGCCCGACTCGACGTCGATGTACCAGCCGGGCCTGGAGAGCGCCCTGACCGCGCGCGGCGCGCACCTGCCGACGCTGCGGGTGCTGCGCGGCCACGAGGCGGTCGCCGCGGCGGACCTGGGCGACCATGTCGAGCTGACCTGCACCGACGCGTCCGGTGAACGGCGAACGCTGTCGGCCCGCTTCCTGATCGGCTGCGACGGGGCGAACAGCTTCGTCCGGGACCGCATCGGCACGGACATGCACGAGCTGAACTTCTCCCACGACTGGCTGATCTGCGACGTGGTCCTGCACGAAG
The DNA here is from genome assembly GCF_042653945.1 of Streptomyces vulcanius. Taxonomy (NCBI): domain Bacteria; kingdom Bacillati; phylum Actinomycetota; class Actinomycetes; order Kitasatosporales; family Streptomycetaceae; genus Streptomyces; species Streptomyces vulcanius. The sequence goes on from NZ_JBHSFK010000014.1 coordinate 12,821, forward strand.
AGCGGACCTTCGACCCGAACAACCTCCAGATCTGCGACCCGTCCCGCCCCCGCACGGAGGCCTCGGCGGGACCGGGTCACCGCCGCTGGGAGTTCATGCGCCTGGACGACGAGCCGGTGGAGCGGCTGAACACCCCGGAGCGCGCCTGGGAACTGCTCGATCTCTTCGGCGTCACCCGGTCCAACGCGACCCTTCTGCGCCACGCCGTCTACACGTTCCGCTCCCGCTGGGCGAAACGCTGGCGCTCCGGCCGCATGCTGATCGCCGGCGACGCGGCCCACGTCATGCCGCCGTTCGCGGGTCAGGGCATGTGCTCGGGCATCCGGGACGCGGCGAACCTCTCCTGGAAACTGGACCTGGTCCTGAGCGGCCGGGCGGACGGGACGCTCCTGGACACCTACGTCACGGAACGCGCCGCGCACGTCCGGCACGCCGTACGCATGTCGGTCGACCTCGGCAAGGTCATCTGCCAGCTGGACCCCGCGGCGGCGGCCGACCGGGACATGGCGATGCGGGCCGCCCGCGAACGCGGCGTGGGCCGGGGCGCACCGCGGGCCTCGGTCCATCCCCTGCGCGACGGGCTGCTGCACGGGGGCGCCGGCGCGCGCCTCACGGGCAGTCTCACCCCCCAGGGACGGGTACGCCGGGGCGAGGAGGCGGCCGGGCTCTTCGACGACGTGATCGGCGTCGGCTTCGTTCTCCTCACCTCCGAGGATCCGCGACCGCACCTGGACACGGACGCGCTGCGTGCCCTGGAGCGTCTGGACGTGCGGGTGGTGACGGTGGTCCCGGCGGACGCGGACGCCTCGGGCGAGGGCGTGGTGACGGACGTGGACGGCCTGTATCTGCCCTACCTCGCCGAAGCGGGCGCCACAGCGGTCCTGGTCCGCCCGGACTTCTATGTCTTCGGGCAGGCCGCGACGGCGACGGAGTGCTCGGCCCTGCTGGCCGAGCTGGGGCGGCGGTTGGGGGCGGAGGTGCCGGTGGGCTGAGCGCAGGAGGGGCATCCGGCAGGGGGCGGAGCGGTCGTCGGGACGCGCCGGCGAGAACGGGTCCGACGCCGATTGATTCCGTCCGCCCCCTTATTCACCGAACCGCCCACTTACTTTTCACGTACCTCTGTACGATCACCGCACGCAAGGCGGGGTGCCGAGGCGGAGGGGACGTGGATGGACGACGACGCAGGCAGACGCGGGAGTTGGCGGCTGAGGACCGTCATGTCGGTTGCCACGGCAGCCATGTTGCTCGGCGGCTGCGGTGCCGGGGACGAGAAGGCGGACCAGCCCGGCCCCTCGGCATCCGGCGGATCCGCGACTCCGACCGCGTCGGGTTCTCCCTCGCTTCCCGCGTCTCCCTCCTCTCCGGCGTCTCCGTCCGCGGGTGGTGACGCGTCGACGCTGACGCCGTTCCAGGCGGACCCCGCCCAGGTGCCCCGGACGAAGGGGCAGGCCGAGAAGCTGGCGGCGGCGGTCGCGCTGCGACCGGCGGCGTGGGGCGCGGGTTTCCGAGCCCAGCAGCCGGCCGCGAGTACCCCCGGCACCGTCGCCGTGCTCGACGAACAGTGCCGGTGGGAGCGCCGGACTCTCCCCAAGGGTGTCCTGGCCTCGCTGTCCCGCTACAGCGAGATTCCCGGCTCCGGCGCCAAGGGCGAGATCAAGGTGACCGCGGCGGTCACCGTGCACGCCACCGTGCTCGACGCCGACGAGCGGTTGGCCACCACGCTGGAGGAGCCGTTGCGCTGCCGGGAGCAGCAGGTCCGTACCGATGAACGGATATCCGGACTCATGTCGACCGGCACTCCCTATGGCCAGGGCAACAACACCTATGCCGACGACCAGGTAGTGGAAATAGGTTCCTATCTCACCGGCGACAGCCAGCAGACATACCGCTGGTACGTCACCCGGCTCGGCACGGTGACCGTGGCGGTATCGGTGAAGGGCGCAAAGGGCTACTCGGACGACGAGTTGGGCCAGTACGCGTCGCACGCCACCACCACGATGCTCAGCCGCGTGGAGTTCGAGCTCGGAGGGCAGAGCTGATGGAGCCGCTGCGTTCGTCCGATCCCGCGCGTATCGCGGACCATCGCCTGCTCGGGCGGCTCGGCGCCGGAGGCATGGGCGTGGTGTACCTGGCCCGTACGCCGGGCGGCGCCCTGGTGGCGCTGAAGGTGCTGCTCGCCGAGTACGCCGAGGAGCCGGGCTTCAAGGAGCGGTTCCGCCGCGAGGTCGAGGTCGCCCGGCGGGTCGACAGCCCCTGGGTGGTGCCGCTGGTGGATGCCGACGCGGACGCCGAGGCACCGTGGCTGGCGACGGCGTTCGTACCCGGCCCGTCGCTGGGCGAGGCGGTGGCGGCGTACGGGCCCCTGACGGAGCACGGGCTGCGGCTGCTCGGCTCCCGGCTGGCCGAGGCGCTGGGCGAGGTGCACCGGGCCGGGCTGGTCCACCGGGATCTGAAACCGGGCAACGTGCTGATCGCCCACGACGGGCCGCGGCTCATCGACTTCGGCATAGCCCGGGCACCGGAGGACACGGCGCTCACGGCGACCGGGATGGTGGTCGGTACTCCCGGCTATCTGTCGCCCGAGCAGGCCGAGGGGCGCGGTGCGGACGGCGGCATCGGGCCGGCGAGCGACGTGTTCTCCCTCGGGTGTGTCCTGGCGTTCGCGGCGACCGGCCGGGCGCCGTTCGGCAGCGGAGCGGTCGACGCCCTGCTGTACCGGGCCGTGCACGATCCGGCGGACCTCGACGGGGTGCCGGCCGAGCTGCTGGAGGTAGTGGGCCGCTGTCTGGAGAAGGATCCGGCCCGGCGGCCGGACGCCAGGGAATTGGTAAGGGAGTTGGCCGCCGACGGCGCTCCGCAGGACGAGGAGGCGTCCGAGTGGCTGCCCGAGCCGGTCACCCGGCTGATCGCCGAGCGATCGGCCGCCGCGCTCGCGCTGCCGGACATCGAGCACACACTGGCGCCGTCCGACGCGCCGCCTGATTCCGGGCCGGCGGAGCCCGACACGCGCGAGACGTCCGGGTCGCCGGAGCCGCAGGACGCCCGCCCGGCCGGCCGACGCCGTTTCCTGCTGCTCGCCGGTGGGGCCGTCGCGCTGGCGGCGGGCGCGGGCGGGACCTGGTGGGCGGTCGCCCGGGACAACGACTCGGGAGACGACAGCCCTGCCGGCGCCGCGTCTTCGGGGCGCCCGGTGCACACCGTCGCGCTGCACGGTGACCTCAGCGGCGCGCAGCAGGAGACGGGCAAGGCCCAGGAGCGCGGACTGCGGCTGGCCGTCGCGGAGTTCAACGCGCGCGACGACGCCCCGTTCACCGTGAAGGTCAGGGCGGTCGACGACGGTGGCGATCCGGCGACCTCGGCCCGGCTCGCCGCGGAACTCGCGGACGATCCGGCGGTCCTCGCCGTGGTCGGCCCGACCACCGACGCCACGGCGCAGACGGCGCTCGCGAAGTACGACGCCGGGCTGCTGCCGGTCGTCGCGGTGTCACCCGGCTCGATCGTCCTCTCCCTCCTGGGGTTCCGCTCGTTCCTGCACGCACGGCTGCCCGACTCGGTGCTTCCCGTCTACGTCAGCAACTACCTGCGCGGCACCGCGCGTTCGCGCAAGGTCGGCATCGTCGTCGACCGCCCGGCCGGCAACTACGGTACGGATCTCGGCACTTCCCTCAGCAACGCGCTCGGCAACGTGCGGCAGCCGTTGGTGCCGGAAGTGGTCAGCGCGATGCGCCGCGACTTCGGCAGCGCGGTGGACGCGATGCTCTCCGCCGGCGCCGACTCCGTGTTCTTCGCCGGTCTGCCCGACCGGGGGGCGTTGATCGCCGAAACGTTGCGGGGACGTGCCTTCAAGGGTGCGCGGGTCTCAGGACCGGCGCTGCTCGACGGGCGGTTCCTGACGGATGCTCAGGAGGCGGCCGAGGGCTGGGTGATGGTGGCTCCGGTCATCGACGCGACCCGCAAGCCCGAGGCGAAGAAGTTCGCCGCCGCCTACCGCGAGCGCTTCGAGGAGGCGCCGCCACGGTACGCGGCGGAGGCCTACGACGTGACCGGGATGCTGCTGAAAGCCCTGGCGGGGCTGCCGGCGAAGGACCGCACCCGGGAGAAACTGCTCGCGGCCGTGCGGGCGGCGAAGTACGAGGGCATCACGAAGCCGTTCGCCTTCGAGGACACCGGCCAGATCGTCATCGACGGCACCGGCGGCTTCCTCTGGCAGGTCGAGCGGGGCGACTTCGTGTACGGCGGCCCCGCGCCGCTCACCGTCTGATGGAGCCCCTGCGGTCCGGCGATCCGTCCCGGCTCGGCCGCTACCGCCTGCTGCGGCGGCTGGGTGCCGGCGGCATGGGGGTGGTCTTCCTGGCCCGGGCGCCCGGCGGAGCGATCGCCGCGGTGAAGGTCGTGCGGTCCACGTACGCCGAGGAGACGGGCTTCCGGGCCCGTTTCCGCCGTGAGATCGCAGCCGCCCGGCAGGTGGACAGCCCCTGGGTGGTCCCGTTGCTGGACGCGGACGCCGACGCGGAGACACCGTGGCTGGCGACCTCGTACGTACCGGGACCCTCGCTCGCCGAGACGGTGGACACCTTCGGGCCGCTGTCGCTCGCTTCCGTGCGGGTGCTGGGCCTGCGGCTCGCGGAGGCGCTCGAGGCGGTGCACGGGGCCGGTCTCGTACACCGCGACGTGAAGCCGGGGAACGTCCTGCTGGCCCCGGACGGGCCACGGCTCATCGACTTCGGTATCGCCCGCGCGCCGGAGGCCACCGCGCTCACCTCCAGCGGCGTGATCGTCGGCTCGCCCGGCTTCCTGTCGCCCGAGCAGGCGCGGGCGCGGGGCGGGGAGATCGGACCGCCCAGCGATGTGTTCTCGCTGGGGTGCGTGCTGGCGTTCGCCGCGACCGGCGTACGGCCGTTCGGCGGCGGCTCGGCCGCCGGCATGCTGCTGCGCACCGTCTACGACGAACCGGATCCGACGGCGTTCCCGGCCGACCTGACGCCCCTGGTGAGAGCCTGCCTGCACAAGGAACCGTCCGGCCGGCCCGGCCTCGCCCGGCTCCGTGAGGCGCTCGCGGAAGGAACGGAGACCGACTCCGCCGAGCGGTCGGACTGGCTGCCCGCGCCGGTCACCCGGCTGATCAACGACCGGGCCGCCGCCGTGCTCACCATCGGCACGATCGAGCCGACCCAGGTGTCCGCGTCCGCGTCGGCGAGCGCGGTGTCACCGGAGGCGGCGACCCTGACGGCCGTCACGGCGACCCGGCCCGCCGCCCCAAGTGTCGGGCGCCGGAGCGTTCTGCGCCTCGGCTCGGCGGTCGCGGGGGTCCTGGCGGCGGGCGGTGGCGGCGCCTGGTGGTGGAGCACCCGTCCGAGGACGGTGACGGCCGCCCCTCCGTCCGAAGGGAGCCCGCGTCCCGAACTGGTCGTGGCGTTCCACGGCGATCTGACCGGAGCCCGGAAGGAGAGCGGGAACGCCCAGCTCAAAGGGGCCCGGCTGGCCGTCGAGCAGATCAACGCCAAGGGCGGCTACCCCTTCCGGCTGAAGCTGCCCGCGTACGACGACGGCGGCGACCCGAAACGGGCCGGCGAGCTGGCCGGCCGGCTGGTGAAGGACGCCGGTGTACGCGCCGTGCTGGGACCCACCACCGATGCCTGCTTCCTCGCGACCGAGGTCACGTACACCAAGGCGGTGATGCCCGTCGTGTCCGTCTCGGTGGGCACCGACACCACGAGCACGACGATCGGCACGAACGTCTTCCACTCGCACGCGGCGCTCCGGGTCACGGACAGTCTCCTCGCCGCCCCCTGCGTCCGCTATCTCAGCAACCATGTCGACGCCCGGCAGGCGTTCCTCGTGGACGACCGGGCGCAGGGCGACTTCGCCTGGACCCTGTGCGACCAGACCGAGCGGGCGCTGCGGCAGGCCGGCCGGGACGCCACGGTGGCCAGGGTCGCCGCCGGGAAGATCGACTACGCGTCGCTCGCCGGCCGGGTGGTGTCCGCCCGCGCGGACGCGGTCGTGTTCACCGGCGACGCGGCACGGGCCGCCGGACTCGCGTCGGCACTGAGCACCGCCCGGTTCACCGGAACCCGGATGGCGACGGAACGAGCCCTCGACCCGCGGTTCCTCGCATCCGCCGGAACCGCCGCGAACGGCTGGGTCTTCGCCACCTCCTTCACCGACCCGACGGCCCGCCCTTCCGCCCGCGCCTTCACCACGGCCTACCGTGCCCGCTTCGGCACCGACCCCGGCTGGTACGCGGCGGAGGCCTACGACGCCGTGATGTTCCTGGCGGCGGCCTGCGCCAAGGACGGCTCGGCGGTGACGGAGCGGGGTGCCATCGCCCGCCGGATGCCCGAGATCACGTACTCCGGCATCACCCGGACCGTCAAGTACGAGAAGGGGTACGGCTACAACCACGACGCGATGTTCGAGTTCCAGGTCACGGACGGCGCCTTCCGGTACCTGGGGCAGTACCAGGAGGCGGCGGTGTCCTGAGCGGGGACCGGCCGGCCGCCTCGTTCACTCCGCGTCGGCGACGACCGACCCGACCCGATCGGCCAGCCCCGGGTCGCGTCGGACCAGGAGGGCCGCGTAGCAGACGGCCGCGAGAAGGGTGGCCAGTGCCGCGTACGGGAACCAGCTGTACGGGGCGGGCTGTCCGGGCTTGGCGAGGTAGTAGAGGGGGACCAGGACGGCGAGGGCGCCGACCGCGGGCAGCACCAGGTGCCGTACGGTCCGGAACTCCTGCGGACGGTATCTGCGGTAGTACAGCGGCAGCGCGATGTTGGACGCGAGGTAGACCAGCAGGATCAGGATGGCGCCCAGGCTGGAGGACTCGGCGAAGAAGACCACCGGGTTCATCTGACCGCCGTCCCCGAGCACATGCCCCACGCCCCAGCCCGCGATGATCAGCAGCGCGGTGGCGGTGAAGGTGACGATCGCGTTGTTCGGCGTACGGCGCGTGGGGTGCACGTAGCCGAAGAAGGACGGGAGCAGCCCCTCGCGTCCGGCGTTGAACACCAGCCTCGCCTGGGAGTTGATGCCCGCGATCAGCACGCCGAGGGTGGAGGTCAGGCCGCCGACGTAGGCGAGGATCGCGAGCGCCCCGAGGGTGTGCTGGGCGACGTCGATGAAGGGGATCCGGGAGTCGCCGAGCCGCTGCACGTCGTAGCCGAAGCCGGTCACCGTGGCGTAGGAGAAGAGGATGTAGCTCACCGTCATGATCGCGACGGAGGAGAACACGGCGCGGCCGACGTTGCGCCGCGGGTTCTCCGTCTCCTCGGCCAGGGCCGCCGAGTTCTCCCAGCCGATGAACAGGTACACCGCCAGCGGGAAGCCCGCCGCGAGGCCCTTGATGCCGTGGGTGAGGTGGGAGGGCAGGAACGGGGCCGCGGAGAGCTCGCCCCGGTGCTCGACGAGCGCCGCGACCGAGACCACGACCAGTACGAGCATCTCCACGCCGAAGAAGTAGCCGGCCCACTTGGTGGACACCACGATCCCGCGCAGCATCAGCACCACCGCCAGCCCGGTCAGCAGCAGCGTCCAGATGATCCACGGCAGGTCGACGCCGGTGTAGTGGTGCAGGGTGATCTGCATGAAGCCGCCGGAGATCGCGATGACGGAGGCCATCGCGATGATGTAGCCGAGTCCGGCGAGCAGAGCCGTGGTCACCGCGCTGACCGGCCCGAAGGTCTTGCCCACGAAGGTGGTGAAGCTGCCCGCCGAGGGGTGCGCCCGGGAGAACTCGGCCAGTGTGTTGCCGAACAGCGCGACCGCCACCCCCGCCGCCACGATGGTCAGCGGGGACGCGACGCCCGCGGTGGTGGCCAGGAAGGCGAAGCCGAAGAAGAAGCTCATGGCCGGGCCGACGTTGGCCATCGTGGCGGCGGCGATGTCCGCCATGCCCAGGACGCCGCCGCGCAGCCGCTGGGGCGTGCCACCGGCGGGGCCCGGCGTCGACGACCGTCCGAGTCCGGGGTCAGGCATGGCGACAGCTCCTCGGTGTGGAGGGAGGGGGCGGGTCAGCTCGGTCCGGCATGCCGGTGCGCCTTCACCGCGCGGACCGCCGGGTCCATCGCGCCTCGGGTCAGTTCGTCGAGCAGGTCGGCATGGCAGCGGTTGCGGGCCCGTACGACGGCGGGTTCCGGCGCGGGCCCCAGCAGGCACTGCCGGCCGAGCAGGTCGGCGGCGAACTCGCGGATCCCGAGGCCGCCGAGCGTCTCCGCCAGGTCGAGGTGGAAGCGGGTCTCCAGTTCGAGCAGCCGGGCCGGGTCGTCGGCCAGGTCCATCTCCTCCACCAGCGCGCGCAGCCCGTCGAGCCCGCCGTCCGGGACCTCGCCCGCGGTGTGCGCCACGAGCCCGCACTCGAGCAGCAGATGGAAGGCGTCCAGTGCGGCCGCCTCGTCGGCGTCGTGCAGCACGGCGACGACCGCGTCCCAGCCCGCCGCGACGAAGGTTCCGCCCGCCCGGCCGCGACGGCGGTCGAGCAGGCCGTCCTGGCACATGGCCTCCAGCGCGCGGCGGACGGTGATCTCACTGATCCCCAGCTCCTCGGCGAGGACACCCGCGTCCGGCAGCCGGTCTCCCGGCGACACGGACCTCAGACGCACCCGCAGGGCGATCCGGGACCGGACGAGCTCCGCTCCCGTGGTGCCCCGGCCGGCCAGGACGCGTGTGTCCCAGCCGCTGTAGGGGCCGAACTTGCCCGCTGCATTCACCACGGCGCCACCTTAACCGCCTGCTGAGCGGGGTGCCTGAAAAATAGAGCACGGTGAACAGTTAAACAAGTCTTGTTCTTTTCGATCGTACTGAACTAATTTCCAGGCACCCCTGGTCCGTACTCCCTGTCCGCACTCCCCCATGGATGTCGAGATGACCACAACCGTCCCCAAAAGCCCTCCCACAGAGTCCGAGTCCGGTCTTCAGGCCGGCCTGAAGAACCGCCACCTGTCGATGATCGCGATCGGTGGTGTCATCGGCGCCGGCCTGTTCGTCGGCTCCGGCTCCGGTATCGCCGCCGCCGGCCCCGGCATCCTCGTCTCGTACGCGCTCGTCGGCGTCCTCGTCGTCCTCGTGATGCGCATGCTCGGCGAGATGGCCGCGGCCAACCCCACCTCCGGTTCGTTCTCCGCCTACGCCGACCGCGCGCTGGGCCGCTGGGCCGGCTTCACCATCGGCTGGCTGTACTGGTTCTTCTGGGTCGTGGTGCTCGCCGTCGAGGCGACCGCCGGGGCCAAGATCCTGGCCGGCTGGATCCCCGCGGTGCCCCAGTGGGGCTGGGCCCTGATCGTCATGATCGTCCTCACCGCCACCAACCTGGTCTCGGTCAGCTCCTACGGCGAGTTCGAGTTCTGGTTCGCCGGCATCAAGGTCGTCGCCATCGCCGCGTTCATCGTGATCGGCGGCCTCGCGCTCTTCGGGCTGCTGCCCGGATCCGACCACCCGGCGAGCGGCTTCTCCAACCTCACCGCACACGGCGGCTTCCTGCCGAACGGGCCCGGCGCGATCCTCACCGGCGTCCTGATGGTCGTCTTCTCCTTCATGGGCAGCGAGATCGTCACCCTGGCGGCCGGCGAGACCGCGGACCCGCGGGCCGCCGTCACCAAGGCCACCAACAGCGTGATCTGGCGGATCGCGGTGTTCTACCTGGGCTCGATCCTGATCGTCGTCTCGCTGCTGCGCTGGGACGACCCGGCCATCCTCAAGGACGGCTCGTACGTCGCCGCCCTGAGCTCCATCGGCATCCCGCACGCCGCGCAGATCATGAACACCATCGTGCTGACGTCGGTGCTGTCCTGTCTCAACTCCGGCCTGTACACCGCCTCACGCATGGCCTTCTCGCTCGGCCGGCGCAGCGACGCCCCGGCCGCCTTCGGGCGGACCACGGACCGCGGTGTGCCGCGCGCGGCCATCCTGGCCTCGGTGGCCTTCGGCTTCGTCGCCGTCGCCTTCAACTATCTGTGGCCGGACACGGTCTTCCAGTTCCTGCTCAACGCCTCCGGCGCGATCGCCCTGTTCGTCTGGCTGGTGATCTGCTTCTCGCAGCTGCGGATGCGCAAGATCATCGAGCGGGAGTCGCCCGAGAAGCTGGTCGTCCGGATGTGGCTCTACCCGTATCTGACCTGGGCGACCATCGCCCTGATCACCTTCGTCCTGGGCTACATGCTGACCGACACGGCCGCGGGCGGCGGCCGCGACCAGGTGGTCCTGTCCACCGCGGTGGCCGCCGCGGTGGTGGTCTTCGCGCTGCTCCGCGGACGGCTGTCCGGCAGGAACCGGACGCAGGACACCGCTCCCCTGTCCTGACGACACCTGCCCTGACGGTCCGGTCCGACACCGGCCCGGACCGTCAGGACCGAAGGCCGCCTGCCTTCACCGCCACGACGAACGCCGCCCAACCGGCCGCGGAGAAGACCAACGCGGGGCCGTGCGGCGCTTTGGAGTCGCGGACGGGAACACCTGACGGGTGGCCGTCGAGGACCTCCAGACAACTGCCGCCTTCGTTGCCGCTGTACGTCGACTTGCGCCAGTTCCGAATGGTCTGCTCAGTCACGGTGTCCGTATTCCTTTGCTGTCGCCTGCATCAGAGCAAGTGACTCTCGAAGCGGCATTGCGTCCCCCAGCGCGAGATCGTATGCGCCTTCGAGTCGATCGACCATGCCTGGGGAGTCGTGCACTCTGCCCACCTGGATGCCTTCGGAGTAGGCCACCGGCGGCTGATCCTCGAAGCGCATCAGCGTGAGCATGCCTTGCATGAGTGGATGAACCCCGAGGCCGAAGGGCAGCACATAGACGCGCACGCGCCCCTTCTCCACCAACCGGACCATGTGCAGGATCTGTTCGGCCATCACTTCGGGGCCTCCGACCACACGCCGCAGTACCGCCTCGTCCAGAATGGCCCAGACGACCGGGCGAAGCGGATCGTCCAGAACCTTCGCGCGCTCGAGCCGTGCGACAACGAGCCTGTCACACTCCACTTCACTCACTGGAGGGAAGGTCGTGGCCAGAACCTCGCGCGCATACCGCCTTGTCTGAAGGATGCCCGGGACGAACGACAAGGCGAACTCGCGAATCACCACCGCCTGCTGTTCGAGCAGCCGAGCAGCCTCGAAGTACTCCGCGACCGCCGCGTTGTCATTCGGCAGGAAGCTGCTCAGTACATCCCCGGTGTTCAGCGCTCTGTCGAGCCGTCGCGCGTCCTCCTTGGACGGGATACGGCGACCGGCCTCGATGTGCGAGATGTGCGAACGGGTCATGATCGCCTGGTCCGCCAGCTCCTGCTGCGTCAGCCCGGCCGCCTCGCGCTGGGCCTTCAACCAGTCCCCATAGATGCTACCCAACGTCAACTCCCCTGCGACAGAAGCTTCGTCACCTGCTACCCCCTGGCGAGGGTAGCCCGCGCCGTCTCACTCTGTAAGCGGATCGCTACACAGCGATGCGCTTCCCCGAGTGGAGTCCGACACCATGCTGCCCTCCCCCACAACCGCCCCGGCCCCCGCCCGGCACTTCAGAATCCAGCTCAGCTCCACCCGCCGAGGTGCCCGTCTCGCCCGTCTCCTCGTGGAGCGGCAACTCGACGAGTGGGGCGTCCCCCTCACCGCCCCCGTCGCGCGCGCGGTCCTCGCCGTCACCGCCGAACTCGCCGCGAACGCCGTCACACACGGCCGTACGCCCGGCCGGGACTTCGAGGTACGCCTCAGCCTCACCGCGGCCGGCGTCCGCGTCGAGGTCAGTGACACCCGCCCGGACCGGCTGCCGTCGTTGCCCGACGCCGCGTCGCAGCCGTCCGAGACGGCGGCGGGCGGTCGCGGCCTGCTCCTCGTCGACGCCTTCGCCACGCGTTGGGGCTGCGAGCCGCGCGGTGAGTTCGTGAAGACCGTCTGGGCCGACGTGCTCCTGGGTGATCAGGCCGAGATGGAGTGCGCCGGCTCCCGTCGGGCGCCTGCGGCCGTCTCCAGGCGGTAGACGATCTTCCCGTCGAACTCCGCGAAGCCGAGTTCCCGGTAGAAGGAGCGGGCGTCGTCGTTGCCCCGGTCGGTCATCCACTCCAGGCGGCTGCAGCCGGAGCGTTCCTCGGCGATCCGCCTCAGCCGCCTCATCAGCGCCTTCCCGACGCCCTGCCGGCGCAGGGAGTCACGGACGTAGAGCTCCTTGAGGAAGAGGGAGTGGGAGGAACCGGCGGCCGGCCAGAGGAAGGAGTACGCGGCCATGCCGACGAGTTCGCTCCGGCCGTCCACCACCAGCAGGGCCGAGGCCAGCGGTGGGGAACCGAACAGGGCCTGTTTGATCTGTGTCCGGCGCTCCGCGAGGGGCTGGATCTCGGTTTCCCCGTAGAAGCGCTCGATCTCCTCGATCAGCCTGGCCAGTGCGGGAATGTCGGTCTCGGCGGCCGGTCGGATGCTGACGTTCATGGGGGCTCTCCTGCCTTGGTCTTCGCTGATGCCGGGGACGTTGTCTCGACAACGCGCGTCGCGTCGTCGCGATGCGCGTCGGGGGGCTAGGGGGGTGACGCCCCGGTCCCCCAGGTCCCAGCCGTGCCGGCGCAGCGATCCCTGGACGTGTCTGATGAGGTGTTCCAGGTCGGCGCAGTAGACCGAGGGGTTGCGGTAGCCGCGGCCTGCGCCGAAGCGGTGCGGGAGGTGGCCGCCGCCGCAGACCGGGCTCTGCCCCGACGTGTGCCCGTTGAGGTTGAGGAACAACTGCCCGTCCGGGAAGCGCTCGGAGAGGACGTGTCCGGCGTGCACAGCGAACGTGGTCTTGCCGACGCCGGGCATCCCGTCGATCACATGCACCGACAGCGACCGGCCGCTGTCCTGCGCGGTCCGTACCGAGGCCACCAGCCGCTCCAGTTCGGCGGACCGGTTGGTGAACGCCGTCGCGTCCCTCGGCAGGGAACGCAGCACCAGGGCTGCCCCCGGCGGCCCCACCGGATCGTCCGCCCCGGGCTGTCCGGTGGGGCCTGTGTCCCGCGCCTCCGACAGCCCCGCGAGCAGCGCCGTCAGCCCGACCAGGGCGACGCCCAGCGCGGCGAACGAGAACCAGGCGTGGTGCTGGACCCAGCCGAGGAAACCGGGCCAACGTGCCTGGTCGGACACGGCGTTGGTGACGAGTCCGATGAGCATCGTGGTGAGCGCGCCGCCGCCCGCGATGGCGGCGACGGCGGCACCGCGCCGTAACCTCATGCCCGCGCCGCCCCGTCGCCCCTCCGGTCGTCCACCCGTCGTCTCAGCGCACCTGGAACCGACCCGGCCACGAAGGCCACCCCCCGAATCCGACACCCCGACCCGTCAAGCGGACCAGCCCTCACGATCCCGGTCAAGGGCGCCACCTGGCCATGTCCGGCCCGGAGCCACCACGCGGCTCCCGCGCCGCGGGGGCAACACTCGGTTACCAGTTGTTCGTTGGCCGAGGGCGCACCATCGCTCGTAGACTGTCGCTGTGGTAACCGCCCTCCACCCTTGCGGGTGGCCGGGGAAGGGGCCACGAATCAGCGGTACCTGAGGCGGGCGGAGAACGTGACTGCTGACCACGGTGGGGACGCGTCGTTCCCGGTGCTCACGCACGGCGGGGCGTTGCTGAAGGTGGGGCCCTTGTCCGGTCGTTCCGGGATCCGCGCCAGCGGAGAGATCACCGTGATCACCCGCGCACCCTGGGACCGGGCACTGCGGCGGCTGGCGAGCGAACACAGGGATGTCTCCTTCGTGGACCTCTCCGGCGTGACCTTCATCGATGTGGGCGGCGCGGCGGCTCTGGCGATCACCGCGCAGCGTCTGGGCGGGGGACGGATCGTCGTCGACCGGCCGCCGCCGGAGTTGCCGCGCGTCCTGGACATGTTCTGGCCCGGCCTGACGAGGATCGAGGTGGCGGGGCGATGAGTACGGCCGTCGACGGTGAACCCTTCGTGCACCCCGCGCTGTTCTACCGGGGCGTGGAGCAGTACACGGCGGGCACGGTGCCGTTCCTCCAGGAAGGTCTGGCCGCCGGGGAGGCCGTCGCGGTCGCCGTTCCCGGCCCCAACCTCGAGCTGATCAGGACCGGCCTCGGATCGAACGCCGGCCGTGTGCGACTCCTCGACATGACCGAGGCCGGCCGCAATCCGGGGCGGATCATCCCCGGTGTGCTGCGAGCCTTCGCCGACGCCCACCCCGGCGGCCGGGTGCGCATCATCGGAGAGCCGATCTGGGCGGGTCGCAGCGCGGTGGAGTATCCGGCGTGCGTCCAGCACGAGGCGCTGATCAATGCCGCGTTCGGGGGCCGTGAGGTCACGATCCTGTGCCCTTACGACGCGGACCGGCTGGAGCCGGAGGTGCTCGCGGACGCCCGCGCCACCCATCCGGTCGTCATCGACGGGGACGGCGAACTGGCCAGCGAGGCCTACGATCCGGAGCGGGTGATCGCCCGCTACAACGAGCCGCTCAGGTACCCACCGGGCGCGGCGACCCTCTCGTTCGACACGGAGGATCTCCCCAAGGCCCGCTACTTCGCCGTCCAGGAGGCCGAGCGGCTGGGCCTGGCGGGTGTACGGCTGCAGGATCTGACGTTGGCCATGGCGGAGCTGACCACCAACAGCGTGCTGCACGGAGGCGGATCGGGGACTCTGCGGATCTGGGCCGAGGGAGAGCAGATCGTCTGTGAGGTCCAGGACGGCGGTCGGCTGACCGATCCGCTGGCCGGCCGACGTCCGCCGTCACGTGATCAGCCCGGCGGGCGCGGTCTGCTGCTGGTTCACTACGTCGCCGATCTCGTACGCGTCCACACGGCGCCGGACGGCACGACCATCCGCTGCTACCTCTCCCGCTGACCGCCCGGCGGGTGCCGGGAGATCAGGACATCTGGATACCGATGAGGCAGGTGTCGTCGTCGGTGTCGGACCGGCTGTGGAGGAGCAGTTGGTCCAGGTGCTCCTCCAGGCCGGTCGTCGGTCCCCCCGCGGAGACGAGCAGTTGTTCCAGGGACTTCTCGACGGAGACACCCCGGCGCTCCACCAGCCCGTCGGTGTAGAGCAGCAGCCGGTCTCCGCTGGTCAAGGTCAACTGCTGCTCCTCGTACCGCGCTTCCGCGACGGCCCCGAGAAGGATGCCGCGGGGCAGCGGGAGGGCGGAGGCATGACCGTCGCGGATCAGCACGGGCGCGGGATGGCCTGCCCGTGCCCAGCGCAGGACTCCGGTCTCCGGGCTGTACAGGCCGCAGACGGCGGTGGCGGAGATCTGGTCGGTGAGGTGGTGGGCGACGCTGTTGAGCCAGCTCATCAACTGCGCGGGACCGGCTCCTGTGGTGGCGAGCCCGCGCAGTGCGTTGCGCAGGACGATCATGTCCGTGGCCGCTCCGATGCCGTGTCCGGCGACGTCTCCCACCGCGACCATGATCTCTTTGGAGGGCAGGACGACCGCGTCGTACCAGTCGCCGCCCACCAGGTGTTCCTTCTCGGCGGGCCGGTAGCGCACCGCCACGTGCAGACCGGACATGTCGAGGGGTGCGGGTACCGGCGGCATGATGGCCTGCTGGAGTTGCAGGGCGAGGCGGTTGCGTTCGGCGGCCTGCAGTTCGGCGTCGGCGAGCTGCCCCCGCGTCGCGGCCAGGGCCACCTCCGTCCAGTGGTGGGTGGAGACGTCCTGGAACGCGCCCCGGACGGACACCAGGGCACCGAGCCCGTCGGTCACCGGTTCGGCGATGACCCGGATGTGCCGGACGATCCCGTCCGCGCGGCGCAACCGGAAGGCGGTCGACGCCGGGCGATGACGCTGCATCAGGGTGCGCAGAAACCGGTCGGCCGAGACGGAGTCGTCAGGGTGGACGTAGGACGGCAGCCGGCGCAGCGGGACGGGTGAGGAACCGGGCGGCAGCCCGTGCAGGTCGAACAGCTGCCTGCTCCACGAGATCTCGCCGGTGACCAGGTTCTCCTCGAAGCCGCCGACCTGGGCCAGACGCTGCACATGGTGCAGCAGCGCGGCCAGCCGGTCGGCCTCCCGCTCGACGCGCAGGCTCAGCAGCGTCTCCTCACCGAACCGGCTGATGCTGACCGCCGCCATGACGGTGAGCGGTACCGACCCGGCCAGTGCGGCCACAGCCATCCGCTCGGTCCGCAGCGCCTCACCCGTGGAGTGGACCCGGGCGAGACAGTCGTACAGATCGCCGTCACGGGCGGCCAGCGGGAAGGCTTCCAGCAGTCTCTTCCCGGCGAGCGGTACACCGCCCGCGAGGTCGGTGAAGTACCGGTTGACGTGGGTGATCAGGAATTCGCCGATGCGCCCCTCGTCGTCGACCAGGGGCCGCAGCACCATGCTGGGATCGAGCAGTCCGTCCGCGAGGTCGGCGAGCGGCCCCACCGTTGCGTCCGTCGTGGTGTCCTCGCCGGTGAAGGTGTGGGCACAGAGGTCGGCGAGCGTTTCGAGCCGGCGGAACTCCGCGCCGTTCAGCGGTGACCGGGTTGCGGGCCAGCACGCTTCGAGGAAACCCATGATGCGTCCGCCGAGACGGGCGGGCAGAATCGCCCGCGCTCCCACCGGGCCCGCGGCCGTGCCGATTCCCGGGAAGCCGTCCGGCAGGGACCCGTACCAACGCGATCGGCCGTCGGTGAGGGCCAGTTGCGGGAGGGTGCCGACACCCGGCGGCACATATCGCCACCGGCGTGCCTCCACCGCGGTCAGACCGGCGTGTCCAACGAGGTCCAGTGATCCGTCGAACGCCGCGCGCCATACGGCCAGCGCGGTGCCGCCGAGCGGGGACACCGCGTGCCGCAGCAGGGCCTCGGCGGCTGTCTGCGGGTCGTCGGACCGGGTCCCCGACTCGGCCGTACGCAGGCGCAGTGCCGTCCCGGCATGCCGCGGACCGTTCTCGCGCTCCGAGGCGTCGGGCCGCAGTGCCTCGGACAGGCCGTCGTCGGACGCGGCGTTGACGATGTCGGCGGCGACCTCAAGCAGCGGCAGCCCGGCCGTGTCGGCCAGCCGGCGCAGATACCGGTCGGCCTCGGAGGGGCCGCCGTGGCCCCGCTCGACCAGGATGCCCGTGGCGATGCCGATCAGGGCGCGGGCGTCGGCCGTCTCCTGGGCGCGCTCCAGGTCCTGGCGAAGGCGTTCGACGGTGAGCGCCAGCGCGTCGACGCCGCGGCGGTCCGCGCTCATCGCCTCAGCCACCGGAGCATGCAGGCGACCAGCGCGTCCATGTCCACGGGTTTGGTGATGTAGTCGCTGGCCCCGGCGGCCAGGCTCTTCTCGCGGTCGCCCTCCATGGCCTTGGCGGTCACCGCGATGATCGGCAGCTCGGCGTACTCCGGCATGGCACGGATCGCCGACGTGGCGGCATAGCCGTCCATTTCGGGCATCATGACGTCCATGATGATCAGTTCGACGTCCCGGTTCAGTGCCAGCGTCTCCATGCCGGTGCGACCGTTGTCGGCGTGCAGCACCCGCACCGCGTGCAGTTCCAGCATGCTGGCCAGCGCGTAGACGTTGCGGGCGTCGTCGTCGATCACCAGAACGGTGCGCCCGGCGAGTTCGCCGGCGGCACCCGGTACTTCCCTCAGGACCTTCGACACGGGCCGCCCGGTCCCCGGCGGCAGGACGTCGGCGGGCCGCTCGGCCGCCAGGTGTACGGCGATCCGCTCACGCAACTCATCGAGTCCCGTGAGGAGTTCGGGTGGGTTGGTCGGCGAGGTGTTCCGCAGCAGGCGGTCGGGATCCCGCTCGCGGGAGTGGTGGGCCAGCACCGGGATCTGCCGCAGTGCAGGGTTTCCGTCCAGCGCGGCCAGCACCGACACGGCGGCCCCGTCGGCCATGTCCAGGTCGAGAACGACGCACAGGAAGGCGTCGGCGGCGAGGGCCGCCGCCGCGTCCTCGGGTGTGGTCGCCGAGCTCACCTGTACGAGTCCGGTGTCCTCGTGGCCGTTCACGGTGCTCTCGGCGACGAGTGACAGCAGTCCGCGGGGCTGGTCCTCGACGACCAGCAGACGCCGTGGGCCGACGGGTCCGCGTACCTCGGACTCGGGAGCGGCGGAGTTCTCCGGAGCCTCGTCCGCGGTCTCCGCGTCGGCGGGTTCGAACCAGGCGACCGGCAGATGCAGGGTGAAGACGCTGCCTTCCCCCGGGACACTGGTCGCGGTGATGGCACCGCCGAGCAGATGGGCGATCTCACGGCTGATGGACAGTCCGAGCCCGGTGCCGCCGTACTTGCGGCTGGTGGTGCCGTCGGCCTGCTGAAAGGCCCCGAAGATGGTTTCCAGTTGATGCTCCGCGATCCCTATGCCGGTGTCCAGGATCTGGAAACTGATGAGCGGGCCGTGGGAGCGGACCGTGGCGGGCAGGCCGGATTCCGAGGCCGCGACGATACGCAGCTCGACGCGGCCGGTCTCGGTGAACTTCACCGCGTTGGAGAGCAGGTTGCGCAGGATCTGACGCAGTCTGGAGTCGTCGGTGACCAGTTCGGCGGGCACCCCCGGGTCGACGGTGACCTGGAAGTCCAGTCCCTTCTGCCCGGTCAGCGGCCGGAAGGTGGCGTCGACGTACTCCAACAGGCGGTTGAGGGGCAGGCGTTCGGGGGCGATGTTCATCTTGCCGGCCTCGACCTTCGAGAGATCGAGGATGTCGTCGATCAGCTGCAGCAGGTCGGAGCCCGCCGAGTGGATCACCCCGGCGTACTCGACCTGCTTGGACGTCAGGTTGCGGCCGGGGTTCTGCGCGAGCAACTGCGCGAGGATCAGCAGGCTGTTGAGCGGGGTGCGCAGCTCGTGGCTCATGTTCGCGAGGAATTCCGACTTGTACTTCGACGCCAGCGTCAGCTGGTGGGCACGTTCCTCCAGTTCCTGGCGGGCCTGCTCGATCTCCAGGTTCTTGGTCTCGATGTCGGAGTTCTGCGACACCAGAAGTACGGCCTTCTCCTCCAGTTCGGCGTTGGAGCGCTGCAACTCCTCCTGCTGTACCTGGAGTTCCTCGGAGCGGGCCTGCAACTCGGCCGCCAGGCGCTGCGATTCGCCGAGCAGTTCGTCGGTACGGCCGTTGGCGACGATGGTGTTGACGTTGACGCCGACGGTCTCCATGAGCTGTCCGAGGAAATCGCGGTGGACCGCTGTGAAGGAGGCGACGGAGGCGAGTTCGATGACGCCGAGCACCTGGTCCTCGACGACGATCGGGAGAACGATCAGGCTGCTCGGTGAGGCGGAGCCGAGGCCGGAGGAGATGGTCACGTATCCGGCGGGAAGGTCGTCGACGGCGATGATGCGCCTGCTGCGGGCGGCCTGGCCGACCAGCGACTGGCCCAGCCGGAACCGGACCGCCTCGCCCGGGGCCACCGGGTGTCCGTAGGAGGCGATGAGTCCGAGTTCCGTGCCGTCCTCGCCGTCCTCGGCGAGATAGAAGGCGCCGCACTGGGCGCCCACCAGCGGCGTGAGTTCGTCCATGATCAGTTCCGCCACCACCGCGAGGTCGCGCCGGCCCTGCATCAGGCCCGAGATGCGCGCCAGGTTGGTCTTGAGCCAGTCCTGCTCCTGGTTGGCGCGGGTGGTCTCACGCAGCGAGCCCACCATCGAGTTGATGTTGTCCTTCAGCTCGGCGACCTCGCCGGAGGCGTCGACGGTGATGGAACGGGTCAGGTCCCCCTCGGCGACGGCGCTGGTGACCTCGGCGATGGCACGCACCTGGCGGGTGAGGTTCCCGGCCAGTTCGTTGACGTTCTCGGTGAGCCGTTTCCAGGTGCCGGACACCCCCTCGACCTCCGCCTGCCCGCCGAGCCTGCCCTCGCTGCCGACCTCTCGGGCGACACGGGTGACCTCGGCCGCGAAGGAGGAGAGCTGGTCGACCATCGTGTTGATGGTCGTCTTCAGCTCCAGGATCTCGCCCCGGGCATCGACGTCGATCTTGCGGGTCAGATCGCCCTGGGCGACCGCGGTGGTGACCTGGGCGATGTTGCGCACCTGGTTGGTGAGGTTGGTCGCCATCGAGTTGACGTTGTCGGTCAGGTCCTTCCAGGTCCCGGCGACGTTCGCCACCTGGGCCTGGCCGCCGAGCATGCCCTCGGTTCCCACCTCGCGGGCGACGCGGGTCACTTCGCCGGCGAACGCCGACAGGGTGTCGACCATCGTGTTGATGACGCCGGCGAGTGCGGCCACCTCGCCCTTGGCCTCGACCGTGATCTTCTGCGACAGATCGCCTCGCGCCACCGCCGTCGCCACCTGTGCGATGGAGCGGACCTGCCCGGTGAGGTTCGACGCCATGACGTTGACGTTGTCGGTCAGGTCCTTCCAGGTGCCCGAGACACCTCGTACGGTGGCCTGGCCGCCGAGGTTCCCCTCGGTTCCCACCTCCCGGGCGACGCGGGTGACCTCGTCGGCGAAGGCCGACAGCTGGTCGACCATCGTGTTGATGGTCTCCTTCAGCTCCAGGATCTCGCCCCGGGCGTCCACGCGGATCTTCTGCGTCAGGTCCCCCTGCGCGACGGCGGTGGTGACCTCGGCGATCGAGCGCACCTGGGCCGTCAGGTTGTCGCCCATGACGTTGACCGACTCGGTGAGGTCCTTCCACGTCCCCGACACGCCCTTGTCGTCGGCCTGGCCGCCGAGGATTCCCTCGGTTCCCACCTCCCGGGCGACGCGGGTGACCTCGGCGGCGAAGGAGGAGAGCTGGTCGACCATCGTGTTGATGGTCGTCTTCAGCTCCAGGATCTCGCCGCGGGCGTCGACACTGATCTTGCGGGTCAGATCGCCCTGGGCGACCGCGGTCGCCACCCGGGCGATGGAGCGCACCTGGTCGGTGAGATTGCCCGCCATGGAGTTGACCGAATCCGTCAGGTCCCGCCAGGTGCCGCCGACACCGGGCACCTGGGCCTGGCCGCCGAGGATTCCCTCGGTGCCGACCTCACGGGCCACGCGCGTGACCTCGTCCGCGAAGGCCGAGAGTTCGTCGACCATCGTGTTGATGGTCCTCTTCAGTTCGTGGATCTCCCCATGGGCCTCGACCGTGATCTTCTGCGACAGATCGCCCCTGGCCACCGCCGTCGCCACCTGGGCGATGTCCCGTACCTGCGTGGTCAGGTTGCCGGCCATCGCGTTGACCGAATCGGTGAGGTCCTTCCAGGTGCCGTCCACTCCCGGTACGTCAGCCTGGCCGCCCAGCCGTCCTTCGGTTCCGACCTCACGGGCGACCCGTGTCACCTCGGAGGTGAACAGGGACAGCTGGTCCACCATCCCGTTGAAGACCTGCGAGATCTCGCCGAGCAGGCCCTCGTCGTCAGCGGACAGACGGGTCCCGAAATCACCGTCACGCACGGCGGTCAGCCCCGCGAGGAGCTTGCGCAGTTCCACTTCCCCGACCTGGCCCCCCTCGGCCGGGCCGGTTCCGTTCCCGCGAGGCTCCACGAACTCCGACATCGCTGCCACCTCACCCCGGTGATCCCGAACCGCCGCACGGACAGGATGAAGCTATCCCGGCGACTGACGCTACCCCGGCGAACGCCGTTAAATCCCTCCCGCGGTGCCAGAACGTCATGAGGAAACGCAATCTTCGTGAGGGCCGCTGTGTTCCCCGTGCGCGCGCGGCCCGCCGACCACTTGACCTTCGTCAGTACCACCGGGTTTCCAACGACCCGGGGTCGACCGTCATCTCCCCCGTACCTGCCCGCCGTCTGCTTCATCAATATGCTCTGACCTGCGTGGATGGCATCATCCAGCACAATGCGCTTTCACCGCGGGATGCGGATGCCCGGCAGGTTCACACCACCGGTGGTGAAGTCGAACTCCGTTGCAGGGCTAGGCGTTGAGGGCTTCTTCCATGGCGTGGCCGAGTGCGAAGAGCTGGTCCGTGCGGTCCGGGTGGCCGATGAGCTGCAGCCCCAGTGGCATGCCCCGACCGTCCCGGTGGCCGGGTACGGTCAGGGCCGGCAGGCCCAGGAGTTGCCACGGTCGGCTCAGCACCGGTGAGCCGGTGGCCGTCAGCCCCTTCGGCGCGGGTCCGGGAGCGGCGGGACCGAGGACTGCGTCGACGTCGGTCAGCAGGGACAGCAGCGCGGCGCGCTCCCGCTCGGCGAGGGAGAGTGCCTGCCGGTAGTCCGCGGCCGGGATCCCGCGACCGTGCGCCAGGAGTTCGTTGAGCTGGGGGCTCAGCCGATCCGGGTGGGCCGCTTCCGCGGCCAGCTCGCGAGCGGCCTCGTACGCCATGATCGTGCTGTGTGCCTCGACGAGCCTGGGTGTCCGGGCAGGCCAGTCCACGTCCACGAGCACGGCGCCGCGGGCCACGGCGTCCTCGGCGGAGCGGATCAGGGCCGCCTGCATGTCCTGTGCGACCTCGACCAGTTCGGTGCCCGACCACAGTGCCAGCCGCGGGCGGACCGGCGGTTCGAGTGGTCCCGGGAGGCGGCCCGTGGTCAACGCCCCGTGGACGAGCCGGAGATCGGCGACGGAGGGGGTGAGCAGACCGACCGCGTCGAGGCTGGGGGAAAGGCCCGCGAATCCCCTGGTGGCGAGCGGCCCCCCGACCGGGGCCACGAACCCCGCGACTCCGCAGTACGCGGCCGGACGGGTCAGCGAGCCCGCGGTCTGGCTGCCCAGGGCCAGGGGGACCACACCGGCGGCGACGGCAGCCGCCGAACCGCTGGAGGAACCGCCGGGAGTGTGCTCGGGGTTGTGCGGATTCCTGGTGGGGCCCGGCGAGAAGTACGCGAACTCCGTGGTGACGGTCTTGCCCAGGGGGATCGCGCCGAGCTGCCGGAGCCGGGCGACCAACGGGGCGTCGGACTCAGCCGTGCGGCCCCGTCGCAGCGGTGATCCGCACTCGGTCGGCGTGCCGCGGACGTCGATGATGTCCTTGACCCCGAACGGAACGCCGCGCAGGGGGCCGCCGGACGGTTCGCTGTCGAGCTCTCGCGCGGCGGCCGGCGCTCCGGTCCGGTCGACGCGCACCCACGCCCGTACGTCGGGCTCGGTACGGTCGAGGCGCTCCAGCGCACCGGTGACCGCGTCGCTCGGGCTCGACTTCCCCGCGGCGATCCGGGCCACGAGGGCGGACAGGGTGGTTTCGCCGTCCAGGGTCGGCATCTGTGTGTCTCCTTTCGCGGGGCGGGCTACAGCTCCAGGACGAGCCGGGCCGTCCGGGCCCGTGACACGCACGTGGCGATCTGGTCGCCCGCCGCCTTCTCCTTGCGGGTCAGGCAGTTGTCGCGGTGGTCCGGCTCCCCGTCGAGCACGGTGAGCACGCACGTGCCGCAGATACCCTCGCGGCACGACGTGTCGACCTCGATGCCGCCGTCCGCCAGCACCTCGACGATGCTGCGTCCGGGCGGGACGCGGAAGACCTCACCGGTGTCCAGTTCCACCTCGAACGTGTCCCCGGCCTCGGCCGTGGGCTCCAGGGGCTGGAAGTGTTCGACGTGGACATTGTCCTCGGGCAGTGTGCGGGCCGCCGTGTCGACGACACGTTGCATGAACTCCTTGGGGCCGCAGGTGTACACGTGCGTCGTGGAGTCCACGTCCGCCAGCGCTTCCGCCAGCGCCTCGGGTTGTGCGTTCCGGTCGACGCCGAAGTGGAACTCGACGTCGGCGGCGAACTCCGGGCTCTCCAGCAGGGACACGAACGCCGCCTTCTCGCGGCTGGTCGCGAAGTAGTGGAGCCGGAACCGGGCGCCACTTCCCCGCAGTTGGTACGCCATGCTCAGCAGCGGGGTGATCCCGATGCCGGCCGCGACCAGCACGTGCCGCCCTGCGGCGGGCTCGATGCGGAAGAGGTTGCGGGGTTCGCTGATGACGAGTTCGCCGCCGGCCCCGATCTGCTCGTGCAGTGCCGCGGAGCCGCCGCGCGAGGCCTCCTCCCGCTTGACCGCGATGAGATAGGAGCCGGTGTCGTCGGGCGGCCCGCACAGGGAGTACTGCCTGGTGATGCCGCTCGGGCCGAGGACGTCCACGTGTGCGCCCGCCTCGTACGGCGCGAACGGGCGGCCGTCGCTGCGGCGCAGCCGCAGGCATCTCACCGCGCTGGTTTCGGGGTTTGTCTCGCTGACCGTGACCGTGATCATCGTCGCCTCCGTCTCCGTCTCCGCCTACAGCAGGAAGCCGGAGCTGTTGACGCTGTCCGTGGAGTTGATCAGCCGGACGACCTTCTGCTGGATCAGCGGCCGGGGCCCGTCGAGGCGGATCCGGTGGGTCACGTCCGCGGCGAGGACGAAGGTCTCCTCCCGCCGGTGACCGACCAGGACCTGGGCCGAGCAGAGCTCGACGGACTCCTCGTCGCGGTGCTGGACCACGAACCGGGACAGCGTCCGTACGGTGCGCGCGGCGGCTGTCGCCGAGATCGAGTAGCCGGACGTCAGGCGCTCGATGCGCATCCGGCGCATGCGGTCGTCGTCGTAGACCATGTTCAGCGCGGACTCGAAGTCCTCGGAGTCCGGCTCGATGGGGATCACGTACAGGCCGCCGGGGGCCCAGAGCCGGTCCCATTCCTCGTACTGCTTGCGGTCCAGCAGGTGGGCCTCGCGCCAGACCAGTTCGAGTGCGGGAGCGATGCGGGCATCGGCCAGGTGGGTGGTTTCGGCCGTCTCAACGGACATCGGTCATCATCGCCTTCCACATCGCGTACGCCTCGCGCATCCCGGTCTCGTCGGTGGCGTGCGAGACGCGTCCCTTGTGTTCTTCCTCGTCCAGCTCGCGGCCCAGTCCGCGGTTGACCATGATCGGCAGACCCGGCCCGGCCGCGGCGCCGCGCTGCACCCAGTCCCATGCCTCGGAGTCGTCGGTGGTGCCGAAGCCGAACGGGCCCTGGAAGTGCTCGTGCATCCGCAGGCGTTCGCGGTTGACGATCGCCGGGCCGCCGTCCAGGCCCAGCGCGAGGTGCCGGATCTCCGTCTCGGTCACGGAGACCGGGCGCAGGACGCGGAAGAACGACATCGACATGGCCACGTTCGGGAACAGGTTCAGGTTGAAGCCGGCGCCGTGCATCGAGCGCACGATGCGCCGTACCCGGTCCGGTTCGAAGTCCTTGGACAGCTCCTCGACGATGTGGCCGAAGCGTTCCTGGAGCTGCTCGGTGCCGTCGTCCTCGTCGAGGTCGACGTGCTCGGGCACCATGACCATGACGCTGTGGCCGTTGCCCAGGGAGTGGGTGACCGCCTTCTCGTCGGTCATGAACGACAGCATCTCGGCGGTCTCCGCGTCGACGGAGGACATCCAGGAGCGGTGCACGATCGGGAAGTGGTAGCCGTCGGTGGTGTTCTCCAGCTGGATCTTCCAGTTCCCTTTGAAGCGGAACTTGTGCTCGCCCTGCACCTTGATCGGGTAACCGGCTCCCTGCTTCATGAACAGGTCCATCCAGTGCCGGGCCGGGCCGAGGAAGTCGGCCAGCGGTTCCACGTCCGGGTCGAAGCTGGCGAAGACCATTCCGGCGTACGTGTCCACCTCGAGGCGGTGCAGCGGGAGGTCCTTCTTCTCCAGGACGTCCTCGTAGCCGTCCGGGTAGGGGATGCCGCGCAGTTTTCCGTCGAGCGCGTACGACCAGGCGTGGTACGGGCAGGTGAAGCCGTTGGCGTTGCCGCGAGGGGCTTCGCAGAGGCTCGCGCCGCGGTGACGGCAGCGGTTGAGCAGGACGTTGATGCCGCCGCGGCGGTCGCGGGTCACGATGACCGGTTGCCGGCCGACCATCGCGGTCCGGAAGTCGCCGGCGTTCGGGATCTCGCTCTCGTGGGCCACCCACACCCAGGTGCGGCTGAAGATGCGGTCCATCTCCAGGTCGAACAGGTCCGGGTCGGTGTAGAGGGAGATGTCCACGCGGTCGGGCTGGACCAGCCCCGCGATGTCGGTGGTCGTGGTGGGTGTGTTCATTGCGTCGCTTCCTGTGGGGGGTCGGTTGGGGCGGGGACGTCCCAGACGGCGCCGGCGGTCCAGTAGTCGCTGCCGTCGGCGCGGATTCCGTGCTGCCACTCGGTGGTCCTGCGCAGGGTGGGTTCGACGGCCGCGCAGGCGGCGTCGGCGCCGTCGGGACCCTCCTCGGCGGCTCCCCAGTGGACCCAGTTCAGTTCTCTGCCGTCGCGGTCGTGCAGGAACAGGTCCACGTGGAGCCAGCCGTAGCGGCGGATGTCCCGGTAGCAGGTGAGGTGCATGGTCCGGCCGTCCTGGGCGGGGGCTGTCACGAGACCTCCGCCCCCAGGGCCGCTTCGAAGACACGTTCCGTGCGGAAGCGGGAGATGCGGACGCAGGATCCCTCCCTGCGGAAGGTCACCTCCAGCCTCGCCACCACGACTTCGGCCGTGCCGGACTCGTAGCGGGACAACTGCTGCATCAGCCACCGGCCGCGCACCTCGTCGCCGTCGGCATACGTCGTGCCGGGATGGAGCAGATGGACGTTGGCCCGGAAGTCCCCGTTCGGAGGCAGATGGGCCGAGAGCATCGCCTCGATCGCCGTCGGCCCTGCCGTGCGCCCGAACTTCGCCGTGTAGAGCGGTCCGACGCCCTCCCACACGGCGTCCGGGGTGAACAGCTCCGCCAGGCTGCCGGACACGTGGGAAGGCCGGGGGACGTCGCAGAGTTCCAGGTAGCGGGTCAGCACCTCGTGCGCCAGATGGTCGGACGTCGGTGCGACAGTGCCGGTGGAGGGCATGCGTGATCAGCCTCCTTTCTACGAACTGCCGTGAAGTGGGGTGGGGGTGTCGCTCAGACCGCGGGCACCTTGGCGGGCGCCTCGGTCTCCTCGCGGGTGCCGCCTCCGTCGACGGACCTGGTGCGGGTCTCCGGCGCCAGTGCCACGGAGACGACCGTGATCACCCCCATGGCGACGAGGAGAAGGGCGACCGGCCAGGACGCACCCGCCCAGGCGAACAGCGCGGTGGCGATGATGGGTGAGAAGCCGCCTGCGACCACGGAGGCGGTTTCGTGTCCGAGGGCGACGCCGCTGTAGCGCACCCTGCTGTCGTCGAAGAGTTCGGTGATGAACGCCGGCTGGGTGCCGATCATCGCGCCGTGGCAGATCACGACCGCGACGAACACGGCGACGAAGATCAGCACGGGATTGCGGGTGTTGAACAGCCAGAAGAACGGGAACGCCCAGGAGATCACCGCGATGGCCCCGCCCAGATAGACCGGGCGGCGTCCGACGCGGTCGGAGAGCGCTCCCCACAGGGGCATGGCGAACGACTCGAAGAGCATGCCCACGACCACCGCGAGGAGTGCCAGGTCGCCGTCCACCCCGATCTTCGCCGCGTAGGAGAGGCTGAAGGTGAGGAACAGGTAGGTCGCGCCGTTCTCGGCGATGCGTGCGCCGAAGGTGATCAGCACGGCTTTGGGCTGGGTGCGGAGCACCTCCATCACGGGCAGCTTGCTCTTCTCGGCCGCCGGGGACGCGGCCGACGAGGTCTGCTTGTACGCCGGGGTCTCCATCACCCGCAGCCGGATCAGCAGGCCGACGCCGGTGAGCAGGATGCCGGCCAGGAAGGGGATCCGCCATCCCCAGGTGAGGAAGGCCTCCTTGGTGGTCAGCTCCTGGACCAGCCAGTACGTGGCGGCGGAGAGCACGAAACCCAGCCCCACGCCCGTCTGGCTCCAGGCCGAGTAGTAACCGCGCCGATGGTCCGGCGCCTGCTCGCTGACGATCAGGACGCCACCGCCCCACTCACCGCCGGCGGCGATGCCCTGCACGACCCGCAGCGTGAGCAGCAGTACCGGAGCCCACAGCCCGATGGTGCCGTAGGTGGGCAGGACGCCGATCAGGAACGTCGCGACACCCATGATCATCAGGGTGGTCACCAGCACCGACTTACGGCCGACCCGGTCACCGAAGTGCCCGAAGACGACGCCGCCGAGCGGTCTGGCGAGGAAGCCCGCCGCGTTGGTCCCGAAGGCGGCGATCGTGCCGACCAGCGGGTCGACGTCGGGGAAGAACAGGGTGTTGAAGACCAGCGCTGCCGCTGTGCCGTAAAGGAAGAAGTCGTACCACTCGAGCGCGCTGCCGACCAGACTCGCGGTCGCGGCCCGGCGCACCGCACTCGGCGCACGGTTCGTTCCTGCCATGCTCGCCCTCCGTTGGCCGCTTTCGGATGTACAGCCGTGACTCGGCTGTTCGGAAATGCCGATCTGCTGTCGGGGAAGCCGTTCAGCTGTCCGGGGAAGCCGTTCGGCTGTTCACGGATTGTTCGCCACGGCGTTGCCGGACGAAATACCGTTGGCCCGGCCACCGGACCGAAAAATTCCAGAGGCTCAGTCGTTTACCGACTCGAAATCCCGCGTCAACGCGCGGCCCGCCGCCGTGACGACAGGCGCGAGCCGCTGCACGTCCAGCCGGTCGATCGGGCCGGTGACGGTCAGCGCGGCCACGGCGATGCCCGCGGAGAACACGGGGGCGCCGACCGCCCCGTAGCCCGCGACGAGTTCCTGGCGGTCGACGGCATAGCCCTGCCGGCGCACCTGTTCCAGTTCGGCGGCGAGCCGGGCCGGTTCGGTGATGGTCCACTGGGTGCGGCGGCGCAGCGGGGCGGCCAGCACCCGCCCGCGGATCGCGGGATCGCCGAAGGCGAGCAGGGCCTTGCCCGAGGCGCCGCAGTGGAACGGCACCCGTCCCTCGACCCGGGTGACGGCCACGCCGCCGCCGCGCTGGCTGAAGTACTTCTCCAGGAAGAGGACGTCCAGGTCCCCGGGGAACGCGAGCACCACGGTCTCCCGGGTGGTGAGCGCCAGGTCTTCGAGGTAGCGGGCGGCGAGCAGGCGCAGGTCCCTGGTCCGGGGCACGCGTTGGCCCAGCTCGAAGAGGAGTGAGCCCAGTTCGTAGCGGCGGCCGTGCCGGTTCAGCAGGCCGACGTCGACCATCTCGGTGGCCACGCGGTGGACCGTGGTCTTCGCGAGCCCGGTGCGCCGCGCCAGCTCCGACAGACCGAGCACCGGCGCCCCGGTGTCGAAGACGCCCAGGATCATCCGTACCTTGCGCAGCAGGGAGTCACCGTCCGGCTCCGCCATCATCACGGCCACCTCTCTCGGCGCTCTCGCGGCGCGCTCGTCTACGCGGTACCCCAGCGGGTCCGCAGTTCGGCCGTGTACGCGCCGACCTCCTTGACCATGGATACCCGCTCCGGATGCAGCAGCCACTGCTGCTGCAACCCGTCCACCAGGGCGATCGTGGTGTGCACAAGGACGGGGACGGGAGCGTCGGCATGAATCTCGCCGCGCACCTGGCCGATGCGGACGGCGTCGGTCAGCCACGCCGTCATCCCGGTATAGCGGTCCTTGAGCCAGTCGTGGGCGGGGTGGCTCGGCTCCATCGCCTCCGCGGAGAGCCGGACGTAGAGGCCCACGAGGTGCGGCCGCGTCGAGTTGCGCGCGACCAGGGCCTCCAGGGCCTCGAACGCGTCCCAGCCCAGTGGCGCCTCTCCGTCCTCGCCGGTGAGGAACACGCTGTCCTCGGCGTCTCGCTGCTCCAGCACGGCCGCCAGCAGCACCGCCTTGCTCGGGAAGTGGTGCAGCAGGCCGGACTGCGACAGTCCGGCGTGCTCGGCCACCCTCGCGACCGACGTGCCCTGGTAGCCGGTGGTGGCGAACAGTTCCAGCGCCGCCCGCACGGCCTTCAGACGCGACGCCCGGCCGGCCTGCGCACGCTGGGACGGAGAGCGTGCGGAGTGGTACTGGGGAGGGAAGGACATGCTTGCTCCTGATCTTCAGTGGGCCGCGGGCAGCGTAATCCGGATGTCGCCGAGGCCGCGGGCGACCAGCACCTCGCCGGTGAGCGGAAGTCGCTGCCAGGAGCCGTCCCGCCAGCGTCGCAGCACCCTCGCGTCCACGGTCACGTCGACCGACGTGGTCCGACCGGCTTCGAGGTCGACGCCGGTCCATCCGACGAGCCGTACGGGCTCGCCCTCCGGCTGCCAGTACACCTGGACGACCTCGCGGCCCGCCCGGCCTCCCGTGTTGGTCACCTCGACCGTCACCGAGCGGATCGTGTCGTCGACGACGGTCAACTCGGCCTCGCCGTAGGCCCATTCGGTGTAGCCGAGCCCGTGCCCGAACCAGAAACGCGGCTCGGTCGGTCCGGCCCGCCAGCCGCGGTACCCGACGGCGATCCCTTCGCCGTACGACGTTTCGCCCTGTACGGGCACCGGTGACCAGACCGGGCCGTCCCCGTCGGCTGCCGGGAAGGTGGTGACCAGTCGGCCCGCGGGTTCCACCTCTCCGGTCAGGGCCGCGGCCACCGCGGCGCCCGCTTCCTGCCCGGGCAGTCCGGCCCACAGCACGGCGTCCACCCGGTCCAGCCACGGCATCAGCACGGGCGTGGCCGCGTTCACGACGACCACGGTCCGCTTCGCCGCGGCGGCGACCGCGGCGACCAGGGCGTCCTGCTCGCCGGGCAGCGCCAGGGTGATCTTGTCGACCTCCTCCGTCTCCTGCTCCGGGGTGAGCCCGACGACCACCACCGCGACGTCGGCCTCGCGGGCCGCTCGCGTGGCAGCGCCGATCGCCACCGCGGGCGGCGGCGGGGCCACCCGGGCGGCCAGCCCGATCAGCCGTTCGTCCGGTTCGGCGGTCGCGACCGCGGTGATCCGCGCGCCCGGTTCCACGTTGAGCGTGACGGTACGGTGCGGCACCCGCAGTACCTCACCGGCGTCGTCCACCCGCTCCAGCCGGACCCGCTCGTAGTGCCCCGGCGCACTGAACGTCCACTCGCCGCGGCCACGCACGCCGACCTGCATGCGGGCCGTCTCCTCCAGGACGACCTCGGCCGTCAGCTCGATGGTCGCGGCGGACCGCACCCAGGGGCTCTCCCGGGTGAAGAGCGCGCTCCAGCCGACGTGCCGGGACTCGATCACCTCCCCGTCGCCGTCGCGGGTCGTGACCCGCATGCCGAACTCTCCCGTCTCGGGGTCGCGCAGGGAGCCCTCGGCGGCGGTCAGCGGATCCGCACGGACCTCGACGCCGTCCACGACGGACACCCGGTCCGCGCCGAGTGCCTGCGACAGACCGTCCGCGACACTCACCACGTGGGGCGGTCGGACCTCCGCCGAACCGGCGCCCTGCGTCACGGTCTCCGTCGCGTGCCGGCCGATGACGGCGACCTTCGCCTCGGCGGGGAGCGGAAGCGCCGACGCACGGTTGACCAGTACGGTCATGCCGCCCGCGGCCAACCGTCGCAGAGCCGCGCGCCGCTGCGGACTGTCGGGCGTGGGCCCCTCGGACGGCCACTGCCGCTCCGTGCCGAACGCACCGACCCGGTCGGCCAGCCGCAGCAGTCGGCGTACCTTCTCGTCGATGGCGGACTCGGGCACCTCACCGCCGCGGACGGCGGCGACGAGCTTCTCGCCCCATGGCCCCGCGGGGCCCGGCATGATCAGGTCCAGTCCGGCGTCGGCGGTCCCGGCGGTGGACGTGGCGGCGTGCCAGTCGGACATCACCAGCCCCTCGTAACCCCATTCGCCCTTCAACAGGCGCGTGATCAGCCCGGTGTGCTCGGTGGCGGGCGTGCCGTTGACCTGGTTGTACGCGGCCATGACCGCCCAGGGGTTGGCGTCGGCCACCGCCATCTCGAACGGGAGGAGGTACACCTCGCGCAACGTCCGCTCGTCCACCAGGGAGTTCACGGTCTTCCGGTCGGTCTCCGCCTCGTTGGCCACGAGGTGCTTCAGGGTCGCCGCGATGCCGTGTTCCTGCAGGGCGTTGATGTACGCCGTCGCGAGGGCGCCGGTGAGCAGCGGATCCTCGCTGAACTCCTCGTACAGGCGCCCGCTCAGCGGTGTGCGGTGCAGGTTGACCGTCGGGCCGAGCACCACGTGCACCCGCTGCGCGGCGGCCTCCTCGGCGAGCAGTGCCCCGACTTCTGCGGCGACCGCGGTGTCCCAGTGCTGTGCGAGCAAGGTCGTGTTGGGCAGTTGGCAGGCGACGCGTCCGCCGGTGAACCGGGCGCCCCGCACGCCGGTCGGCCCGTCGGAGGTCACCACCCGGGCGAGGTCGATCGCCGGTTCCGGGTGCAGGTCGAGATTGGTCGCGCCGGTCAGCAGCCGGACCTTGGCCTCAAGGTCCAGGGCGCCGATCGCCTTGTCGATACGCGATTCCAGACGCGATTCCAGGTCGTGCGGGTTGCTCATGGATGAATGCCTTCCAGTCGAATCCGATGCGGCGCGGCCTCCTTGAAGGGGTGCGCACGTCCAGCGGAGCGCTCAGCGCACCTTCCTGATCGGGAAGATCATGAGCGCGCCCACCACGGCGACCGCGGCCGCGGTGCTGAGCAGCAGGTCGTAGTTGTGCCCGGCGCCCGTTCCGACCAGCAGGGCGCCGACCGCGGGAGCGAGGGACTGCGGGATGACCTGGGCCATGTTGAGCACGCCCAGGTTCTTCGCCGAGTCGTTGAGTCCGGGCAGGACGTCCATGACCAGGGCCAGGTCGACGCCGACGTAGATGCCGAAGCCGAGCCCGAGCACCACCTCGGCCACGTAGAAGCCGGTGACGGTGTCGGCCTGCACGAGCATCGCCATGCCGACCGCGAAGACCAGGGCGGAGACGATGACGAACGGTTTACGGCGGCCCACCTTGTCCGAGAGCCACCCGGCCGCCCACCCGGCCAGCGCGAGGGTGATCGTGTAGACGGTGACCGCGGTGGCCAGGACCGCGACCGCGCGTTTGACCGACAGCCCCAGCTCGTACTCCATGAAGAGCAGGCGGTACGTCATGAACAGATACAGCGACATGGTGATCAGGAACCGTGAGCCCCAGGCCCAGGCGAAGTCGGGGTAGCGGCGCGGGGAGAGCCAGAACGTCTTCAGGACCGCGCGGAAACCTTCCTTCGGTGGACGTTCGGTGACCTGCCGGTCGGGCAGCACCAGGAGGAACGGCACCAGGAACAGGACCCCGACCAGGGCCGGCACCACGAACATCAGCAGGAGGCTGCCGACGAGCCACTGGGCCACATAGGCCGCTCCGAGCTTGCTGCCCTGCTGCATGAGGCCGATCAGCCCGCTGACCCTGCCCCGCTGTGACGTGGGTATCTGGTCGGCGATCGAGGCCAGCAGGGCCGCCTGTGCGGCGTTGGCGAAGGCCTGGGCCGCGAACCAGGCGATCGCGATGCCGATGACGTTGGGCACGAGGGCGAGGACGAGCTCGCTCAGGGCGAGCCCGAGAACCCCCAGCAGGAGCCAGGGGCGTCGGCGCCCGAAGCGTCCGGTCGTCCGGTCGCTGATCCGGCCGAAGACGGGGTTGGCGATGAGCGCGGCGATGGCACCGATGCTGCTGACCGTGCCGAACACGGCGACGACGTCGTCCGTGCCGACGATCGACTGGACCTTGAGCGTGAGGCTTGCCGTGACGGGGGTGATCAGTGCGATGGAGAGGCCCAGTTGGGCCAGGGCCATCGTCCGGACGACCTTGGGCGGCGCCTTCTCGGTCGGCGGGGCGGCGGCCTCGTCGACGACGGCGACCGTTTCGCCTGTCGTGGTCATGGATCCTCCTTCAGACCCACGGGGGATGCGTGGGCGGAGCGGCGGGACATGAGAACACATAACAGACCGAGTACTCGGTCTGTGTAGGGGAGCGCGACATTCCTCTGGCCGTTGCGTTGCGTGTGGGGAGTCCGGGGGAACCTGAGCCGAACGGCGCCCACCCGGCCGGCCGAGGTGCTCGGCGTTGACCGGAGTGTGGCCAGCACCTGAACGGAAGCCAACCGCGTTGGTCCGCTGTGCGGGCCGAAATCTTGGACGCGACCACTCTTTTACCGCCCCGACATCTACAACTCCGCAGTGATTGATATCCCTGTCGTCCCAATAGGCCGCAACCAGGTATTTGTGGAGTATGGGATCCGCTCCCTACGCTGGGGCGCACTCGAAGGCCCCCGAAACAAGAAGGGGCAAGCAGGTGGAAATAAGGCATCTCAGGTATTTCGCGACCCTCGCCGAAACACGCCATTTCGGAAGGGCCGCGGAACAGCTGCACATGGCCCAGCCGCCGCTGTCCCAGGCGATCCGCCGCCTGGAGGCGGAACTGGGGGTGGAGCTGTTCACCCGCACCACCCGGCAGGTCGCCCTGACCGGCGCCGGCGAGGTGTTCCGCACCGACGTGGAGCGCATCCTCAAGTCGGTCGACGACGCGGTGGCCAGGGTGGGGCGCTTCGCCTCGGGCGCGGAAGGGGTGCTGCGCATCGGCCTGACCGGCTCCGCCTCGTACCGCCAACTCCCCGCGCTCGCACGGCTGGTGAAACGGGAGATGCCGCAGGTGATGCTGGAGGTGCACACCGAGATGCTCACCCCCGCCCAGGAAGCGGGGCTGATCGAGCGACGTCTCGACATCGGCGTACTGCGCCCGCCCGTCCGCCAGGAGGGGATCGCCCACCGCTCCATCGCCGACGAGCCCCTGATCGCGGCCGTCCCCGAGGAACACCGGCTCGCCGGGGCCGCGTCCCTGCGCATGGAACAACTGCGGCACGAGGACTTCGTCATGTACGGGGCCGCGCTCGGCTCCGTCGTCAACGACGCGGTCGTGCGCAGCTGTCTGGCCTCCGGCTTCTATCCGCACTGCGCCTACGAGGTCAGCGAGACCTCGGCCGCTCTGGCGCTGGTCGCCGCGGGCCTCGGCGTCGCCGTGCTCCCGGAGTCGATCCGCGCCGCACCCCGTGAGGGAGTGCTGTGCAGGGAGATCGAGGACGGGCTGTCCCTGCGCCTCGATCTGGCCTGGCGTGCGGACGACGAGTCGCCGCTGCTGCGGAATCTCCTGAAGGTCCTGGAGCGGAACGACGTCTTTCTCGAAGAGGTGGCATGAGGCTCGAACGGGTGGCATGAAGATCGTCAAAGTGGAGGCGATACCCTCCGCCATCCCCTGCGAAAAGCCGCTGAGGTTCGCCAGCGGTGAGGTGCACACCCGCGGTGATCGACAGGATCTTCGCGCCGCAGATCGTGGGACTGACCGCCCTGGAGCGGGAGGCGGTGCACGCCAGGCTCGACCGGACCGTGGCCAACCCGACCGCCAAGGCCGCTCTCGACATGGCCCTGTGGGACATCCTCGGCCAGGCCGCGCGGCTGCCCGTGTCCGGGTTGCTCGGCGGCTGCCCGGTGCCGTGCCGGAGATCTGGCACACCGTTCAACGCACTGCTCTACCAGGGCCGGACCGGTTGCCAGTGGGAACTGCTCCCACACGACTTTCCGCCACCCGGCGCGGTGAAGTACTACTTCCACACCTGGCGTGACGACGGCACCGACCAGACCATCCACGACCTGCTGCGCTGGCAGGTGCGGGAAACGGCGCGCCGGAGGGTGGACCCGAGCCTGGTGGTGCTCGACACCCAGAGCGTGCACGCGGCGGCCGGAGTGCCCGCTGAGTCGACGGGGCGTGACACGGCAAAAAAGGTACCGGCCGCAAGCGCGGAGGGCCTCACGGTCTCGGCTCGGTTCGGCACCTGCCCGGCCCCTGTGGTCGGGCAGGTGCGCACCCCGTCGAGAACCGCCGACCTGGTCGTGTCATGGTCAGCCGGGCGCCGCCACCGCCGAAGTCGACGCCGCCACCGCCAAGGGCGGATCGGGATTCAGCAGTCGTTCCGCCAGCTCGCCGAAGACGAGTCCGAAGCCTCCCCACAGAGTGGCCTGGATGGCGAGAGCCGACAGCCGGAACCGCCACAGCACGGTCGCTGGGAAGCCGGATGGCACCTCGTTGACGGCGGGCAGGAAAGCGAACGCCAGGCCGATCGCCAGCGCGAAGGCCCCCACCGCGGTGACGGTGGCGTTCCAGGTGCCCAGCTTGGGGGCGAGGCGCTTGCCGAGAAGGGCCGCGGCCACGGCGAGGAGGACGCTGAGCACGATCATCAGGAAGTACAGGGTCGTCCGATTGCCGATGGTGTCGGGGTTACCGACGGCGGGCGGGTTGGCCGGGTACTTCAGAAAGGGCACGACATAGACCACGGCCAGGGCACAGGCGGACAGCAACAGCGCCGTGGCTCGCGGAGTGAAGCGGCCGACTCGGCCGAGGCAGAAGCAGTAGGCGAGGGCGGCGATACCGCCGAAGGCGATCCCGTAGATCAGGACACCGGTGGCCAGGCCGGCGGTGGACTGGAGGCTGCGGGAGACGAGTTCGACCTCGTGCTCGTGCGTGGCGGCGTGGGTCTCCTCGAAGCCGATCGCCTTGTCGACGTTCGGCTCTCCGAGGAAGAAGGCCACGAACAGGGCGAGCACGCCGGCCCCGAGGCCGGCGAGCATGCCGCGTACCAGCAGGTTTCTCACGGTTGCGGAGTTCATGAGCGCGTCAGTGTCCCTTGCGTCAGTGGCAGGGGTAGCCGAGGAGGTGGCGGGCGTCGTGCACCCACTCGTGGACATACTCTCCGCTCACCACGGAGGTGGCCCCCTGCTCGGCGCCGACGAAGTAGAGCAGGATCAGCATCAGGATGCCGAAGAAGACCGCCCACGGGACGATCGCGCCGATCGGCAGCTTGGCGGGAAGTTCGGGACTGGTGACTGTCGGCTGCGCGATGTGCTGTGCCATGGCAGGACCTCCTTTGGGGTTCGCGTTCCATCTCGGTAGTGCACTTGCGGGTGGTGTTGTCGATGTCTGCTCCGCCTTGTCGCTTCTCGTCACTGTCTAGGGCAGCTTCAGTTCGGGGAAGTCGTCGTCGCGGTACTCACCGGCAGGGCGGTTTCCTTCGACCTCGTTCTCACGCCGGCGGAGTTCGACCCTGCGGATTTTCCCGGAGATGGTCTTCGGCAGTTCGTAGAACTCGATCCGCCGCACGCGCAGGAACGGCGCGAGGTGGTCGCGCGCGTACTTCAGGATCGACCGCGCGGTGTCGGCGTTGGGCTCGTGCCCCTCGACCAGAGCGATGTACGCCTTCGGCACCGCCAGGCGGACCGCGTCCGGAGCCGGAACAACCGCGGCCTCCGCCACGGCCGGGTGCTCGATGAGCACCGACTCGAGCTCGAACGGGCTGACCTTGTAGTCCGACGCCTTGAAGACATCGTCGGTACGGCCGACGTACGTGATGTAGCCGTCCTCGTCACGCGACGCGATGTCACCCGTGTGATAGCAACCGCCCTCCATCGCTGCGGCGTTACGCTCAGGATCGCCCTGGTAACCGGTCATCAAGGTGAACGGGGACTGTGCAAGGTCGAGGCAGATCTCGCCCTCTCCTACGCCCTCGACCTTGTTGCCCATCGGGTCGGTGAGCACCACGGGGACGCCCGGAAGCGGGCGGCCCATGGATCCCGACTTCAGCGGCTGGCCAGGGGTGTTGGCCACTGCGGCGGTCATCTCGGTCTGCCCGAAGCCATCGCGAATGGTGAGTCCCCACTGTCGCCGGACCTGGCTGATGACCTCCGGATTGAGCGGCTCACCAGCGGCGATCGCCTCACGCAGGCTGCCCGGTCCACCACTCAGATCCGCGTTGATCAGCATCCGCCAGACGGTGGGCGGCGCGCAGAAGGTCGTCACCGCCTCGGTCCGGATCTGCCCGAGGAGGGCTCGAGCGTCGAAGCGGGCGTAGTTGTAGACGAAGATCGTGGCCTCGGCCAGCCACGGCGCGAAGAAGTTCGACCACGCGTGCTTGGCCCAGCCCGGGCTTGAGATGTTCAGGTGGACGTCACCCGGCTGGAGGCCCAACCAGTACATCGTCGACAGGTGCCCGATCGGGTACGACAGGTGGGTGTGCTCGACAAGTTTCGGCCGACTTGTGGTGCCAGAGGTGAAATAGAGCAGCAGGGGGTCGGTGCTCGCGTTGCCCGGGTGGGGCACGGCTGCCCTGGCGGCGTCACCGGCGAGGTCGTGCGCGTCGGCATGGCGGAGCCATCCGGCCGGCACTTCCGCGTCCCCGACCGCGAGCTTGAGGTAATCCCCCGGGATCTCGTCGAACTTCGATGCGTCGGCGGGGTTGCAGATGACGGCGCGGGCGTTGCCGCGGTCCATGCGATCGATCAGCTCCGCGGGCCCGACGGCGGTGGTCGTCGGCATGATGACGGCGCCGAGCCGGATGAGGCCGAGCATGCTCTCCCACAGTTCGACCTGGTTGCCGAGCATGACGACGACGCTGTCGCCGCGGCCGATGCCCTGGGCGGCGAGGTGGGCCGCGACCTTGTCGGAGCGCCGGGCCATGTCGTCGAAGGAGTACGAGGCACGGGTGCCGTCTTCCTCGACGATCACCAGTGCGGGCTGGTTGTTGCCGCGCGCGTATGCGTCGAACCAGTCGTGGGCGAAGTTGAACGTCGGGCCGACATCGGGCCAGGAGAACGAGGAGAGTGCGTCCTCGTACGCGGCGCGCAGCTTGTGCAGTTGGTCGCGGGCCGCACGGAGCCTGGTGGTCGTCGTACTCATCGTCGAGGCCTTCATCTCTGGCGGGAAAGCGAACGGGTGTGGTCCGTTGCCGGGCCGATGCCCCGGCCCGGCAACGGGATCCGTGCGGTCGCTTCAGACGGCGGCCGGGACCACGGCGTCACGCATCATTCCTGTGCGCGGGTGGCAGTTGATGTACTCGAACATCTGGTCCTTGCCGTCGGAGACCGAGACCTCGTGGTAGAGCCGCAGCTTCTCCAAGCCGGTCACCACACGGAAGAAGGTGACGAAGATCCGTAGGTGCGTCGGGTGCGATTCTGCCCACCGCTCGAGCAGGTCCAGCGACCGCCAGTGGCCGATGTCGTAGCTCTCGTCGAGCTCGTTGCCGTCGATGTCGATACTGCGCACGAAACGGTTGCTGTAGCAGCCGAGCGTGTCGCCGTTGTCGCGCAGGAAGTCCATGCCGTCCTGAAGACTGGGCAGGATCTCGTCGAAGTAGAGGGCGCGCTCGTCCTCTCCCGCTGCCATCCAGTCCTGGCCGGACCGGATGAGCGCGATGTTGTCGTGGCCGCGGACGATCACGCGGCCACCCTTGGCCGGGTCACCTGAGACGACAGTCAGTCCGGCGTCGGCCTCCAGCCAGTCGGTCTGCGAGAGCGGGATACGGTCACGCATCGAGCCCCAGTAGGCGTGCTCCTCGACCTCGCCACTGCACTCACCCATGACTCCACCGATGCCCGGGAAGTCCTCGGTGAAGGCATACAAGGTCTCGAACTGCTCCGCACGCGGAGCCACGACCTCGCGGAAGTAGCCGAGGCCTTCGTCGAGCCGCTCCTCCGACTCCCACCAGGCCTTGACGTCGTCGGAGCGCAGCCAGCGGCAGTACGCGGCCGGGTCGGCCCAGTACGCGACGGCCATCAGGTTGTGATGGTCCTGGTTGTCCACGTGTTGGGTCAGGTCATGGCGCACCGGGCCATCGGCGAGGCCGAAGCTCTCGACGATGTGCCGCAGCGCGGCCAGAGCCTGCGGACGCTTGCCCTCCCCGGCGTACTGGACACCGAAGTAGGCCATCACGACCTGCTGCAACGCCGTGTCGCCACGGGCGACGAACATCGGGAACGGCGGCGCGTAGTCGTCGGACACACGCCGCGACAGCGTGCGCGGGCACCGGAGGTGCGTGTCGATCGCGGATTCCATGAGTGGTTCCTTCTGTGAGGTCGGGTGAGGGTGCCGTCACCAACCGGAGTTGCTGGTGCGTGCGATCTCCGCCCCGGTGCGGATACGGCCGAGCTCCAGCGGCGGCTTGGCGATTCCGGGGCCGCCGTCACGCACCCAGGCAGCCAGGGCTTCGGCACGCTCGATGGTGTTCACGTGGGTGATCCAGGCGGGCCTGGTCCCTGCGTGTCGTGCCTGAGCGGATGGGTTGACGACTACGACGTTGGAGAGCCCGCACGCCCACAGGCACTCGGTACGCACCAGTTCGGCGTCGGGACCGCTGTTGTGGCTGAGGATCTCGGCGATGCCGGCGTGATCCACGTCGGGATGTTTGCGGGTGGTGCCGCAACAGCAGCCCCGGCACATCCGGATCCGTGGGCCGATGCGCGTCGGCCCTGACGTCGCCGGAGCCGCCGACGCGTTCACACGCTGCGCCTCTTCCGGCTACGTGCGGGATCGATGGCGATCGGCTCGGTGTGGGCCTCGTGGTGGTTGCGGTTCGGCGGCTCGGCGAGGACTCGCTGGACTTTCTCGTCGAGCGCGTTCGGCTCCAGGGCGCATTGGGTGGCCATGACGGTCTCCAGTGCGGCGACCCAGTGCTCGTAGTACGACCAAGGAACCTCGCCGGTCTCGGCGTTGCCGTTCTCCCAGCCCTGGATGGAGGCGATGAGCGCGCCCTGGAACAGCGACCAGTCGAACTTGAGCGCCTGGTGAGCCGCGACCGCCATGGCGAAGGCGCGGATCTCCCACGGGAACTGGAAGCCCATCTGGCTCGGGTCGGCGCCCGGCAGGCCGCAGACGAGCTCCTCGACCTGACGCCGGGACTCCCCGAGCGCCTCCGGGGAGGCGTACGGGCCCGGGAGGGTGTCTGCGCTGATCATGACGCGGCCGTGGCGACGGGACCGACGCCGATCATCGAGTCGCGGGTGACAAGCTCGGCAAGCTGCTCCTCGGTCCAGTCCTCCGTGCCGACGGGGCGCTGCGGCAGAACCCAGTAGCGCATCTCGCTGCTGGAGTCCCATACGCGCACCTCGACGTCCTCGGGCACGATGAAGTCGAAGGAGTCGCCGAGCACCTTGCGCGGCTCACGGGTGATGGCGGCGCGGTACTGCGGGTCCTTGTACCAGTTGGGCGGAAGGCCGAGCACCGGCCACGGGTAGCAGGAGCAGAGCGTGCAGACGATGATGTTGTGGACGGTGTCGGTGTTCTCCACCACGACCATGTCCTCACCCTGCAGGCCGCTGATACCGAGCTCCTTGCATGCCTCGGAGGCGTCCTCGACGAGGCGGGCCTTGAACTCCGGATCGCTCCAGGCCTTGGCAACGACCTTGGCACCCAGTTGTGGGCCGACCTCGTGCTCGTAGATCTCGACCATTCGATCGATGGCCTGGGTGGTCATGATGCCCTGCTCGATCAGCATGGACTCGAGCGCCTTGACTCGAGCGGCGATCTCCTCCTGGGTCCGGATCTTCGCGCTCACGCGACTACTCCTTCGGCGTTGGCGGACACGGGGGTGACGAGTTCGATGTAGGGGTCCCAGACATCGAAGTAGACGGAGCCGTTGGGCTCAGCGTGCTCGGCGCCCCACAGTTCTTCGTTG
The DNA here is from genome assembly GCF_042653945.1 of Streptomyces vulcanius. Classification (NCBI taxonomy): domain Bacteria; kingdom Bacillati; phylum Actinomycetota; class Actinomycetes; order Kitasatosporales; family Streptomycetaceae; genus Streptomyces; species Streptomyces vulcanius. The sequence continues at coordinate 53,791 of NZ_JBHSFK010000014.1, forward strand.
GTGAACCGAAGCGTGTAGACGTGCTCCGGGTTCTCGCCGAGGCCGTTCCCGGCGGTGTCGGGGTAGATCATCGGTCCGTGGTGGAGTACTACCTCGCCGATCGCGCCACGGACGTAGCGGGCACGGCGGGTGTGACCCTTGGGAGCCGAGCGGTCGACTCGGACGATGTCGCCGACCTTGAAACGGGCCACCTTGTCCGAGGGACGCTTGGCCGGAGCGCCGGCCGGAACCACGGCCTCGACGAAGGCGAGAAGCTCGGGGTCGTCGGCGTGCTCCGGAAGCGGAGCATCCGGGTTCGCGAGGTAGTGCTCGGTGCGTCGGTCGAGTTCGGCCATGTCGAGCTTGCCGAGCCTCTCACCGAAGTGCTCGACGGTGTGGACCCAGTGCTCGTAGTACGGCGACTTCAGGTAGACGGCCGGATCGATCAACTCGATGCCGTGCCGGAACTGGTCGACGCCGAAGAAGCCTGCGCGGAAGCACATGGCGAACATCGGGAAGACGGCCTTCTCCCATTCGGCGCGGAAGACCGGCTCCTCCTCGGGGACGATGACCGGCCCGACACCATCGGTGCCGGCGAGGTCGAACACACCGTTCATGCGGTGAACTCCTTCTTCCTGTCGGGGGCGGTGAGCGTTCCGAGCGCCTGCTCGAAGGAGTGGGCTGCGCGCAGGACGTCGGCGTCGTCGAACCGCTTGCCGATGACCATCAGACCGACAGGCAGGCCATCGGCCAGGCCGGCCGGGACGGTGCATGCGGGGTGACCGGTCACGTCGAGCGGCGCTGTGTTGGAGACCATCTCCAGGGCCCGCCCGAGGATCTCCTCGACAGGAGCGTCCGCCGGTGGGATGAGGCTCGCGGTGATGGGCAGCGTCGGCATGACCAGGACGTCGTAGGTGTCGAGCACACTGTCGTAGGCGGCGGCCATGACGCCTTCGAGGTTTCGCGCCTTGGCGTAGCCGGCGCCGTAGCCGTTGCGAAGCGCGTATGTGCCGCCGAGGGCGACCAGCTTGACCGTCTCGGAAAACGCCGATGGGTCGCGGCGCCACTGCTCGCCGAAGAACGCGATCTGTGCCGGGTCGTAGGAACCCTTCCAGTTCATGCCGTAGGCGTTGCCCTGGACCATCTGCCAGGTCGCGCCCTCGACGGAGATGACGTCCCAGATCGCGGCGCCGTGCTTGTGCCACGGAATCGACACCTCTTCGGCGACGTGGCCCGCCGCCGTCAGCTTCTCGATGGCCCGCCTGACGACCGCGTTGACGCTCGGATCGGAGTTGGCCTGGTCGAACCCTTCGGCGACGACACCGATACGCAGGCCACGTCCCAGGTTCTCCAGCCCGGCGAGATAGTCCGTTCCGGCGACGCCGGCGGGCTGGCGGGGGTCCTTGCCGTCCGCACCCGCGATCGCTGTCAGCATCGCGGCGGCATCGGCGACAGTCGGCGCGATCGGGCCCAGGTGGTCCAGTGACTGCTCGATGGGGAACGCCCCGGTGTACGGCACCAGGCCGAAGGTGGGCTTGAAGCCGACGACACCGCAGAACGCGGCCGGGATTCGAACCGAGCCGCCCTGGTCACCACCGAGCGCGAGGTCGACCTCACCAGAGGCAACCAGAGCGGCGCTGCCGCTGGAGGAGCCGCCGGTCGTGCGGTCACGATCCCAGGGGTTGCGGACCGGGCCGGTCTTGGAGGTGTGCGAGGCCCCGGAGAAACAGAGGTCTTCACACACCGCCTTGCCGGCGATGGTCGCTCCTGCCTGGAGAAGGCGCGTCACCACGGTCGCGTCCACGCTCGGAACGAAGCCGCGAAGTGTCTCCGATCCGTTCATCATGGGCACGCCCGCGACGGCGACGTTGTCCTTGACCGCAACACGGCGACCCGCCAACGGGCCATCGGTGCCTTCGCGCAACTCGGTGGTCACGTACCACGCGCCGAGCGGGTTGTCGGCCGGTTCGGACCACTTGCGCACCGGGGCCGTCGGCGCCACATCGCGGTCGTACAGCTCGTCAACGACCGCCCAGGAGCCGAGCAAGCCCGATGTCACCGCGTGGTACACGTCCAGGTGCTCCGCGGGAATGCCGAGCCGCAACTCGTCCGCCAGGTCCTCGACGGCGCTCCGCGAGGGAAGCTCCATACCAATCCTCCTATATGCCAGGACTCGTTGACGCGTAGGGAGAAACCGCGATCCGCGTCTCGTCGAGAGGCGAAAGGCGAAAGGCGAGAGAAGCCGACTGCGAGATGCGATCCGGCGCGACGTGCCGGAGCCGGCGCCCGGGCCCGTCGGGCTCGACCGCGCCACCGCTGTCGACCGGGTCAGCACGCCATCAACATGACGCCGGCATACCCGTACGCATCGAGCGCATCCTTCAGCCGCGACGCCTGCGCCCCGAAATGAACGGACAGAATTTCCGTGATGCCCTCGGGACAAGTGGCCGACTACATTTCGAAACGCGGTTCGGTTTTTTCACTCGGAATGACGTGGCATCTCGGCCTCCAGTGCGCGTCGGCGAAAGCCCGGAAAGTCCCCTTGGGGTCCTGCGAGTAACCACGACCGTACGAGTCGCCGCGCCGTCGTGCTTGTCACACAGAGACAGCCGTCTTGACCGTCAGCGCCATCGTCGCGGCCGGCCCGCCGTGTGCCGAGGACCGTGGTCCCTGTGGGGCTCGGTTGCCTGTCCCGGAACGGTGCTGTGACTCGTGGGACGAGTGGTTTCGGCCGTCTCCGGGGTCTGGCGGTTTCCGTCCGGTTCGGCCTGTGGCGTTCCCTTCCGTCCGCGGCCCGACGGGGATGTCCGTGGCGGCGTGGGTCCGCGACGGCGCCTCGGTCGCCGGGCTCGCTCGTGACGTGCTCCTGCCCGGCCTTCCGCCTGAGCGGAGGGCATCCGGTCGCACGGGTCGCATGGTTGGAGCTGCGGCCGCGAGCCGGCCAGGCCACGGACGGCGCGCGCACGGCCTGTACGCGCCGGCCCGGACGGGCCACCAACCGCACCTCCCGTTCCGGACTGCGACCGCGTATCGTACGGCCGCAATACATGCCATAGTCGCTTTCGCGCGGGTAACTCCGAGAGGAGGGGGCCGTCGATGTCCTTGCAACCCGCACCCGCCGATCGGCCGGACGTTCAGGACTGCGCCCCGGCAACGATTCGGACCAATGCGGTCGACACCTGGATCGAGATGATCCGCGACACCTTCGTCGCGCTCGACATCACGCCTGCCGACCCGGCCCAGTTCTCCGGGTCGGTGCGCACCCGGCAGCTGGGGCACCTGATGGCCGCCGATGTCGCCGCCACCTCACAGACCTTCGAGCGCACCCCCCGCCTGACCGCCCACCAGCCCAGTAACCTTCTACAGATCGGCATGCCGACCGCGGGCGAGGGCCTTCTCTCCCAGGACGGGCGGACCTGCACGCTGAGACCGGGAGATTTCGCCATTTACGAAACCTCCCGGCCGTTCACATGGAACCTGAGCTCTGACTGGAAGCTGCGCGTGTACACCTGGCCACGCGCCTCCATTCCGCTGGCGGAGTCGGGATCGCAGCAGCTGACGGCGACTGCCGTGCGCGCGGATTCGGCGCTGGGACGGCTGCTGTCACCAGTCCTGTCGAACGTGCTGGACCCTGGGTGCGAGGTGTCCTCTGCAGGTGCGATCCGGCTCGCTGACCAAATTGCCGAGCTGGCGATCACAGCCGCGCTCGAGGAGGTCGAGCCGGGCGACCCCGATGCTCAGGCACGTCAGCTCTACACCGCTGTACTGCACCACATCAACGCCCACATCGACGACCCGAGCCTGTCGCCCCAGCAGATCGCGAACACTTTCTACATCTCCACTCGCACCCTCCACCGGATCTTTGCCCGCTTCGACACCACCGTGGCCACCGCGATCAGAACCCGCCGCCTGGAATCCTGCCGACAAGCTCTGCTCTCGCCACGCAACGCCCACCACTCGCTGACCGACATCGCGGCCCGATACGGATTCACCAACCCCGCCGTCTTCAGCCGGACCTTCACCTCCGCCTACGGGATCACCCCCAGCCGCTACCGCGAACTCCGCCGCTGACCACGAGTGATCGACTCGGTTGCGTCCTGGGAAGTGGTGTACGGGCTCGACCTGATCCGGGGGTTTGCTCCGGCATCGAGGTGGAGTCCGCATAGACGAACGGCCACCGGCTGATCTACGACCCCGCCCGCACTGCTGAAACTGGGCATCAAGGACGAGGAAAAGAAAAAAGGGCCCCTGACCTGCGATTTCGCTGGTCAGAAGCCCTAGGCGGCAGACGAGTCGGGCTGTACGCCGGGTTCTGTCGCCCGGGCGCCTCGCGGCGGCCGGGGAGACGGCCATCCATCTAGGGCCGGCGTTGCCACCGGCCTCGTGCGGTCTACCCGCGGACTCGGGCGGGCAGCCCTCGGACGTCCGCGCGGAAACACCGGGGTGTTTCCTTTTGACCTTGCTCCGGGTGGGGTTTACCTAGCTGCCCAGGTCACCCTGAGCACTGGTGGTCTCTTACACCACCGTTTCACCCTTACCGGGGGCCGAAGCCCTCGGCGGTTTGTTTTCTGTGGCACTGTCCCGCGGGTCACCCCGGGTGGCCGTTAGCCATCACCCTGCCCTGTGGAGCCCGGACGTTCCTCGGGAAGCCCCCTAGGGGACTCCACGCGGCCGTCCGCCCGGCTCGTCTGCCGTGTGGACCATGGTACCGGGCGGGCGCGGCCCTTCGTTCCCGCCGTCTCGGACGGCGATCGGGCGGGATCGCCGTCCTCGATGTCACCGGTGGTTCAGAGGATCTTGTTCAGAGGATCTTGATCTTGTCTATGCGGACCCCACCGGGGTGGTTCGGCCAGGTGAAGACGGTCCACTTGTTGATCGCCCCGGCGGGCTGCCACTGTCCGTCCCCGTGCCACTGGACGCGGTTGTTGCCGGTCGAGATCCGGGTGACCCACCAGTTCGTGGAGAGCAGGTCGGCCTCTCCGGCGTTGGCGTAACACCGCATGGTCGAGTCGGTGCCGGGCCGGTGGATGGTGATCTGCAGGAAGTCGGTCCGGCTGCACGTGCCTTCATTGATCGCGAACGCGTTCGTCGCGCCGACGGTGAGCGAGGCCGTCACCGCGACGGACGTCAGCGCGGCCAGGACCGCCCGTTTGGCGATGTGTCTCATGGAAATTCGCTGCCTTCCAGTGGTGCGGCAATTGCGCGGATACGGGGTGATCCTCTTCCGCCGGCGCGATGGCTGACCAGCCCGAGAAGGCAGAACTGCCCGCAATTACGAAGTCATCGACCCTCCGGGCCGACGGCGTCACGTTTCGACCCCACGGCTTCCGTCTCCGCCGCTTCCGCCACCCGCTCCAGGCCCGTGGCGTCCCGCTTCGGACCCGCCGCCGTCGCCAGTACCGAACCCGTCAGGATCAGGGCGAAGGCGGCCAGGATCGTCGCGGTCAGGGATTCGTCCAGGAACACGGCGCCGGCGGCGACCGCGATCGCCGGGTTGACGTACGTGATGACCGTCGAGCGGGTCGGGCCGACCTCCTTGATCAGTTCGAGGAAGGCGACGAAGGCGACGGCCGTGCAGACGACACCGAGCGCGGCGAGGCAGGCCAGGACCGTGGCCGAGGGGAGTGACGCGGGCCGGGAAGCCGCCGCCGCGGGGGCGTAGACCAGGGCCGACAGGGTCAGGCAGGGGACGATGAGCTGGAGAGTGGGGACGTCCTTGAGGCGGCGGGCCGCGATCAGGGGGGCCGTGGCGTAGCCGACGACCGTCAGGAAGACCTCGGCCAGGGAGCGCGCGTCTCCGCCCGTCAGGTGCGGGAGGGTGAGGACCCCGACTCCCGCCAGGCCCAGGGCGAGGCCCGTGATCCGGCGTACGCCGAGGACCTCCGCGTCGCCGAAGAGGCGGGCCGCGAGGACGCCGACGATCGGGACGCCCGCGATCAGCAGGCCCGCCGTGGAGGAGGAGAGGTGGCGTTCGGCGTCGGTGAGGGTGAACCAGGGACCGATGATCTCGATGCACGCGAAGGCCAGCATGGGCGCCCAGTGCGCCCGTACGGTCCGCAGCAGGCCGCCCTGGCGGAGCGCGAAGGGGAGCAGGAGGAGAGCGCCCAGCGCGCAGCGCGTGAACACCACCACGGACGGGGAGAGGTCCTCCACCGCCACCTTGATCAGCAGATAGGGAATGCCCCAGACCACTCCCATCAGGGAGAACAGGAACCAGCCGCGTGCAGTCATACGGCCACCTTCGGCCGTCTCACCACCCGTTGTCTTGAACGCTGTTGCGGTACGCGGCCGGGGTCACGCCCAGCACCCTGCGGTACCAGCGCGTGAGGTGAGCCTGGTCGGCGAAGCCGACGAGCGGGGCGATCTCCGCGGGTCGCAGACCGGCGTCCAGGAGGCCGCGGGCGCGGTGCACCCGGTACTGCGCGAGCCAGGCGTACGGCGGCACCCCCATCGTCGTACGGAAGGCGCGCAGCAGCTGATAGCGGGAGAGGCCCAGGCCGGCGGCCAGGTCGGCCAGGGACGGTGGGTCCTGGAGTTCGTCGGCCAGGCGGTCGCGGACCGTGCGGGCTATGCGGTCGGCGCCGGGGACGGTGTCGGAGCCGGGGCGGGCCGTGGAGTGGCGGCGGGCCAGGGCCGTGAGCAGCCAGGGCAGGCGGGACTCGGCTTCCAGGGGATCGGGGCAGGCGCTGAGCTCGGTGTGGGCGGTGCGGAAGGCGGCGGCGAGTTCCGGGTCGTGGAGCAGGGGCTCACGGAAGTGCGGTACGCCGCCGAGGACGCCGTCGGTGAACAGCCCGGGGTCGGCGTACAGGGCGCGGTAGGCGTAGCCGTCGGTGTCGTTGCCGGGGCCTCCGGTGTGCATCTCGTCGGGGGCGAGGACGACGATGGAGCCCGGGCCGGTGCGGATGTGCCCGCCCCGGTAGGCGATGATCTCCGTGCCGCCGACGCAGACGCCGACCGTGAACTCGTCGTGCGCGTGCGGCGCGTAGACGTGCTTGTCGAAGCACGCCGTCAGCAGGTCGAGGGGCGGTCCGCACCGCCCCAGCCGCGCCCGCCGCCACTCCGCCTGCTCCCCCATGCCCGGCACCCCCTTCGCCTCCATCATCGCGCAGGCCGGCCGAACACCACCTCCAGCGCGTCGAACGCGGCCCCCACCCGGTCCCGGTGGTCCTGGGCGACCGCCTCGGCCGGTTCGCCCGCCAGCAGGCGGCGTGCGGTGGTGACGTAGACGGAGCGGTAGGCGGCCACCGTCAGGGCCGCGGCGAGCGCGGGGTCGGGGAGTTCGGGGGTGATCTCGGCGAGGGCCTCCGCCAGAGCGGTCTCCACCTCCTCCACGCCCTCACGGGCGCGGGCGCGCAGCGCGGGCGAGGCGATCACCACGCGCCAGAAGTGCGGGAAGTGGTCGTCGACCCCGCCCAGCGGGTGGTGTTCGTCGAGGAGCCGCAGGGCCAGGGCGCGCAGGGCGGCGAGCGGGGGTTCGCCGGGCGGGCGGCGGCGTACCGCCGCGGTGAACAGGTCGACGGCCTCGGGGATGCGGTCGAGGAAGAGGTCCTCCTTGCGCGGGAAGTAGTTGAAGACGGTCATGGCGGAGACCTCCGCCGCCCGCGCGACCTCCGCGACGGTCACCTCGTCGAAGCCGCGCTGCGCGAACAGCCCGGTCGCCACGTCGGAGATGCGCTGCCGCGTCGCCCGCTTCTTGCGCTCCCGGAGGGGGAGTTCGTCCGTCGTCGGTTCCTCGCTCACGAGAAAACTATAGCGCACACAAACTTTTAGTGACTACAGTGAAGTCCATGAGGACGGAAGACACGGATTACGACGTGGTGGTGGCCGGCGCGGGGCCCGTCGGCCTGATGCTCGCCTGCGAGCTGGCGCTCGGCGGGACGCGGACGCTGGTCGTGGAGCGGCTGGCGGAGGTGGACGAGACGATCAAGGCGGGGTCGGTCAACATCCCCACGGCCGTCGCCCTCTACCGGCGCGGCCTGCTCCCGGCGCTCACGGCGGTGCAGGAGGCGGCGATGAGCCGGTTCCGGGAGTTCATCAGAAACAGCAAGAACAACAAGAACAACCAGGGCGAGGGTGGCGCCGTGCCGCCGCCGAAGTTCGCCGGGCACTTCGCCGCGATCCCGCTCACCGCCGACCTGCTCGACGACTCCGACCCGGCCTTCGCCGACCTCGGCCCGGCCGGCGACGTGGGCCTGATCCTGCAGGCCTCGCTCGAACGGCTGCTCGCCGACCGCGCCCGCGAACTCGGCGTGGAGCTGCGGCGGGAGGTGGAGGTAACCGGTTTCGACACCTACGACGACGGCGTCACCGTACGCCTCACGCCCACTGAATCACCCACCGAGTCACCGGCCGGTTCCCCCACCGAATCGCCCACCCACGAGGTACGCGCCTCCTGGCTCGTCGGATGCGACGGAGGCCGCAGTACCGTCCGCAAGCTCGCCGGGTTCGACTTCCCCGGCACCGCCCCGGAGATCACCGGCTACCAGGCGCTCGTCACGATGACCGGCGCCGAGGAGCTGAAGGTCGGCTGGAACACCACCGCCACCGGGACGTACGCCCACGGGCCCCTGCCCGGCCGGATCCTCACCGTCGAGTTCGACGGGCCGCCCGTCGACCGCTCGGCGCCGGTGACCGCCGAGGAGCTGACCGGCAGCGTGCGCCGGGTCACGGGCGCGGACGTCACCGTGACCGAGGTGCGCACGGCGACCCGGTTCACCGACAACTGCCGTCAGGCCACCGACTACCGCAGGGGACGGGTGCTGCTCGCGGGCGACGCGGCGCATGTGCACTCGCCGTTCGGCGGCCAGGGCCTGAACCTCGGCATGGGGGACGCCGTGAACCTCGGCTGGAAGCTGGCGGCCGTGGTGCGCGGCACCGCGCCCGAGGGACTGCTCGACACGTACACGGCCGAACGGCATCCGATCGGCGCCTGGGTGCTGGAGTGGACCCGCGCCCAGATCGCGCTGATGCGCCCCGAGCCGCACGCCCGCGCCCTGCGCGAGGTGGTGACCGGTATGGCGGGCACGGTCGACGGCACGACGTACCTGGTGAAGAGGATCTCCGGGGTCTGGCAGCACTACGACCTCCCGGGCGACCATCCGCTCACCGGCCGCAGCGCCCCCGACCTGGAACTCTCCGACGGCACCCGGCTCGCCGACCGGCTGCTCGGCGGACGCGGACTGCTGCTCGACCTGGCGGACGACGACAAGCTGCGCGCCCGGGCCGAGGGGTACGCGGACCGGGTGGACGTACGGACCGTCGCCTGTCCCGCCCGGCCCGGGCTCGCCGCGCTGCTCGTGCGGCCGGACGGGTATGTGGCGTGGGCGGCGGACACCGGTGACGGCGAGGGGCCGGCGGACGCGCTGGCCGTCTGGTTCGGCGCCCCCACCCGCGCTTGACCCTGCCGCGGCGTCAACCTCTCTACTGGTCGCATGCGGATCGGAGAACTCGCCGAGGCCGTCGGCGTCACCACGCGGACCGTCCGGCACTACCACCACCTGGGCCTGCTGCCCGAGCCCGAGCGGCGCGCGAACGGCTACCGGGACTACACCCTGCGGCACGCCGTCGTACTCGCCCGGATCCGGCGGCTGACCGAGCTGGGCCTCGGGTTGGCGGAGGTGCGGGACGTCCTCGCCGACGACGCGGGCAAGGACCTCGTCGAGGTGCTCACCGAGCTCGACGAGGACCTGGCCCGGCAGGAGGCGGCGATCCGGGAGCGCCGGGCCCGGCTGCGGGTGCTGCTGGCGGCCGAGGCGTTGCCCGCCGAGGGACCGGTGTCGCCCGAGCTCGCCGCGCTCTTCGCACGCACCGCGGACCACGTGGCGGACTCCCCCATGGCCGCCAAGGACCGCGAGGTGCTCGCCCTGATCGAGACGGCCGCGACACCCGAGGTGCGGGAGCAACTGCTGGCGGCGGTCGGCGCGGTCGTGGCGACGCCGGAGGCGGTGGCCCTGGCCAACGAGGCGTACGCGCTGCTCGACTCCCTCGCCGACGCCGACCCCGCCGACCCCCGGGTGGAGACCGCCGCCCGCCGGCTCGCCGACTGCACCCCGCGCGAACTGCTCCCCGACCCGGCCCGCATCGACCACGACAGCAGCTTCCTGCGCGCCTTCTACGCCGACTTCGCGCCCGCGCAGGCGGCGGCGATCCGCCGGGCGATGCGCATTCTCACGGAGGAGAGCCGATGAAGGTCCTCCCAGCCCTCGTCCGGCACGAGGCGCGGCTGCTGGCGAGCCTGGCACTGTGGGTGGCCCGGCGGCGGCACGGGATCGGTGACGGGCGGGCGTTCGGGTACGCGCGGGGGCAGGGCGCGGTGATGGCCGGGTTCCTGTTCGTGTGCGTGATCGAGACGTTCACCATGTCCGTGCTGCTGCGCGGCTGGCCCACCGCGCACCGGGTGGTGCTGGTCCTGGACCTGTACACCGTCCTGTTCCTGGCCGGGCTGTACGCCGCCTGGACGGTCCGCCCGCATGTCCTCCACCACGACGCCCTGCGCATCCGCCAGGCCGCGCACGTCGACCTCCGCGTCCCGCTGGAGCTGATCGCCGCCGTACGGCGCGAGCCGCGCACCACGCACGAGGGCACCGACGGGGAGCTGAACCTCCCGGTCGGCTCGCAGACCTCCGTCACTCTCGAACTGGCCGGGCCGGTCGCCCACTTCACCTTCCTCGGCCGTCGCCGGGACGTCACGGTGATACGCCTGCACGCCGACGACCCCCGTGGCCTCGTCGAAGCCGTCACGCGGGCGCGAAGCGCACCACCGGTCCCGCCTCGGTAAGGCGGCCCGTAGGGGGGCTTCGGGGGCGCGCCGTACGCTGTTCCGGAGTTCGAGAGGTCTCAACAGAACTCAAGGGAACTCAGGAGACCTCAAGAGAAGGAGAATTTGTGCTCGTCCTGCTGCCCCCGTCCGAAGGCAAGGCCGGCTCCGGCCGTGGCGCACCGCTGAAGCCGGAGTCCCTGTCCCTGCCGGGGCTCGCCGCCGCGCGGGAGGCCGTACTGAACGAACTCGTCGAGCTGTGCCTCGGCGACGAGGGGAAGGCCCAGGAGGTCCTGGGGCTGAGCGAGGGGCTGCGCGGCGAGATCGCGAAGAACACCGGACTGCGCACGGCGGGCGCGCGACCGGCCGGGGAGGTCTACACGGGTGTCCTGTACGACGCCCTCGGCCTGGCCTCGCTGGACGCGGCGGCGAAGCGGCGCGCGGCGCGGTCGCTGCTGGTGTTCTCGGGGTTGTGGGGTGCCGTCCGGGTGACGGACCGCATCCCGTCGTACCGCTGCTCGATGGGTGTGAAGCTGCCCGGCCTCGGGGCGCTGGGCGGGCACTGGCGGGCGCCGATGGCGGCGGTGCTGCCGGAGGCGGCCGGGGACGGGCTGGTGCTCGACCTGAGGTCGTCGGCGTACGCGGCGGCGTGGAAGCCGAAGGGTGAGCTGGCGGGGCGGACGGCGACCGTACGGGTGCTGCACGCGCCGACCCGGAAGGTCGTCAGCCATTTCAACAAGGCGACGAAGGGGCGGATCGTGCGGAGTCTGCTGGCGGCCGGTATCGCGCCGAAGGGTCCCGCCGAGCTGGTGACGGCGCTGCGGGAGCTGGGGTACGTGGTGGAGGTGCGGGAGCCGGCGCGGGCGGGGGCGGTCTGGACGCTGGACGTGCTGGTGGACGAGGTGACCTGAGCAGGGCTGTCGCAGTGCGTTCGGGGCCGTTGCAGCATGCGCAACGTCCTTTGCGCATGCTGCACACCGAGGGCAGTATGAGCCGCATGGTCTCTCCCCTGACCCTTTCCGCCGCCGCGGTGATGAATCTGGCCCCGGTCGTGCCCGTGGTGGTCCTCGACGACGTCTCCGCCGCCGTACCGCTGGCCCGGGCGCTGGTCGCGGGCGGGCTGCCCGCGATCGAGGTGACGCTGCGGACACCGGTCGCGCTGGAGGCGATCCGGGAGATCTCCGGGGCGGTCCCGGAGGCGGTCGTCGGGGCCGGGACGGTGATCACCCCGGAGCAGGTGACGGCGTGTACGACGGCGGGGGCGCGGTTCCTGGTGAGCCCCGGCTGGACGGACGTCCTGCTGACGGCGATGCGGGAGTCGGGGGTGCCGTTCCTGCCGGGGGTGTCGACCGTGTCGGAGGTGGTGGCGCTGCTCGAGCGCGGGGTGCGGGAGATGAAGTTCTTCCCGGCGGAGGCGGCGGGCGGGACGCCGTATCTGAAGGCCATCGCCGGGCCGTTGCCGCAGGCCCGCTTCTGCCCCACGGGCGGGGTCGGCCCGGACAACGCGGCGGAGTATCTGGCACTGCCCAACGTCGGCTGTGTGGGCGGTACCTGGATGGTGCCGGCGGAGGCGGTGGCGGCGCGGGACTGGGGGCGGATCGAGGGGCTGGCGCGCGCCGCCTCGTACCTCAGGGACGCAGGTGGGACGTGTCGTTGAAGAGGCGGACGCTGGCGTTGCCGTCGGCGTAGTACGCCACCGCGGAGAGGGAGGCCGCCGAGAGTTCCATCCGGAACAGGGACTCGGGCGGGGCGCCCAGGGCGAGCCGTACGAGGGTCTTGATCGGGGTCACGTGGGTGACCAGCAGGACCGTGCGGCCGGCGTACGCCGCGACCAGTTCGTCACGGGTGGCGGCGATCCGGGTGGCGGTGGCGGCGAAGCTCTCGCCACCGCCGGTGGGTTCGGCCTCGGGGTCGGCGAGCCACTTGGTGAGGTCGTCGGGGTGGCGCTGCTGGACCTCGCCGAAGGTGAGGCCCTCCCAGGCGCCGAAGTCGGTCTCGATCAGACCTTCCTCGACGGTGACCTCCAGGCCCAGCCGTGCGCCGACGGCGGCCGCCGTCTCCCGGGTACGGGCGAGCGGGGAGGCCAGGATGTGCTGGATGGTCCCGCGCCGGGCCAGCGCCGCCGCGGCCCGCTCGGCCTGCTCCCGGCCCACGTCGGAGAGCGAGGGATCGGTACCGCCGCGACCGGAGAAGCGTTTCTGGGGGGTGAGGGGGGTCTCGCCGTGCCGCAGCAGCACGAAGGTGGCGGGCGCCCCCAGGTCGGGGGCGGAGCCCCAGCCGACAGACGGTTTCCCGGCAACGGCGTTCGCGGCAACGGCGTTCGCGGCCCGAAGGTCGTCGTCGCCCTTGGCGACACCGGAGGCGGAGGCAGAACGCCCCACGCCGCCCGACGCCGCGCCCGCGGTGGCCGAGCCGGTGCCGGGCGCATCTGCCCGCGAGCCGGAACCGACGGTGCCACCCACGCCACTCACACCGGCCTCCCCGGCCTCCCGGGCCACAGCACGCACACCGGGCTCCCCGGTCTCCCGGCCCGCACCACGCACGCCTGCCTCCCCGCCCGCGGTGCGGCCCGTGTCGGACGGCTCGCGCCTCCGTGCCAGCGCCTCGCGGGCCTTCGCCGCGCCCGCTGTCGCGTCGCCGGGCGGGCCCGTAGGGGTGAGGGTGTCCGGTGCGGCGGGCTTGCGGGCGTCGAGGGCGGCGCGGGACGCACCGGCGTCCCACTGTTCGCCGCGCTTGCCCGCGTCCATCGCCTCGTTGGCCAGGCGGTCGGCGTGTTTGTTCTGTTCGCGGGGCATCCACTCGTAGGTGACCTGCCCCGGCGGGAGGACCCGGGCGGCCTCCGTGGCGAGCGGCTTCATGTCGGGGTGTTTGATCTTCCAGCGGCCCGACATCTGCTCGACGACGAGCTTGGAGTCCATCCGCACGCGCACCGAGGCCGCGGGGTCGAGTTCGCGGGCGGCGCGCAGGCCGGCCAGCAGGCCCCGGTACTCGGCGACGTTGTTCGTGGCGACGCCGATGTACTCGGCGCGCTCGACGAGCGTCTCCCCCGTCGCCGCGTCGATCACCACGCTGCCGTAGCCCGCGGGCCCCGGGTTGCCCCGCGACCCGCCGTCGGCCTCGACGATGAACTCCCGCACGTCGCCGGCCCTCAGAGCCCGGACTCGGAGGTGCGCACCAGGATGCGGCGGCAGTTCTCGCACCGGATGACGGTGTCGGGCGCGGCCTGCCGGATCTCGCTCAGCTCGGTGATGGCCAGCTCCTGCCGGCAGCCCTGGCAGGTGCGCGCGTACAGCTTGGCCGCGCCGACCCCGCCCTGCTGGTCGCGCAGCTTGTCGTACAGCTTGAGCAGGTCGGCGGGGATGGACGCGGCGACGACCTCGCGCTCCTTGGTGGCGGTGGCGATCTCGCCGTCGATCTCCTCGACGGCGGCCTCGCGGCGCGCGGTCGCGTCGTCGATCTTCCCCTGGACCGCGCCGACCCGCTCGGTCAGCTCGGCGGCCCGCTCCTGCGCGGCCTCGCGGCGCTCCATGACCTCCAGGACGACGTCCTCGAGGTCGCCCTGGCGCTTGGCGAGGGAGACGATCTCCTTCTGGAGGTTCTCCAGGTCCTTGGGCGAGGTGACGGCACCGGAGTCGAGCCGCTGCTGGTCGCGGGTGGCACGCTGGCGGACCTGGTCGACGTCCTGCTCGGCCTTGGTCTGCTCGCGGGCGGTGTCGCTCTCCTCGGTCTGCGCTGCCACGAGCAGGTCGCGCAGTTGCGTCAGGTCCTTGGTCAGCGACTCGATCTCGGCGTGCTCGGGCAGCGACCGCCGCTTGTACGCGAGCTGCTGGAGGCGGGCGTCGAATGACTGGACGTCGAGAAGTCGGATCTGGTCGGCGGGCGCGGCGTTCAGTTGGGGGCTCCAGGTGAAGGGGAGTGACTGGTCCAGGGGTCGGTGACCGTCGTCGAGACGTGGACGCGCAGTCCCCATCCGTTCCGGTCGGAGATCTGGTCGAGCTGGGCTGCGGCCAGCTCGCACCAGGGCCACTCGGTGGCCCAGTGCGCCGCGTCGAGCAGCGCGAGAGGGCTCTGGGCGACCGCCTCGGACACCGGGTGGTGGCGCAGGTCGGCGGTGAGGAAGGCGTCCACGCCGGCCGCGCGCACCTGCGCGAAGAGGCTGTCGCCGGAGCCGCCGCTGACGGCGACCGTGCGCACGGGCGCGTCCGGGTCGCCGGCCACCCGGATGCCCTGCGCGGTCGCGGGCAGTCGCTCGGCGGCACGGGCGGCGAGCTCGCGGACGGTGAGCGGGTGGTCCAGCTCGCAGATCCGGCCGAGTCCGCGCCGCCCGTCGGGGTCGGTCGGGTCCGGCACGAGGGGCCCTACGACCCGCAGGTCGAGGGCGCCGGCGAGGGCGTCGCTGACACCCGGGTCGGCGGTGTCGGCGTTGGTGTGGGCGACGTGCAGCGCGATGTCGTTCTTGATGAGGGTGTGCACGACCCGGCCCTTGAAGGTGGAGGCCGCGACGGTCGTCGTCCCGCGCAGATACAGCGGGTGGTGTGTGACCAGCAGGTCGGCGCCCAGTTTCACCGCTTCCGCCACGACGTCCTGTACCGGGTCGACCGCGAACAGCACCCGGGAGACGTCCTGACCGGGCTCGCCCACGACGGTGCCGACCGCGTCCCAGGACTCGGCCCGCTCGGCGGGCCACAGGTTCTCCAGCGCGGCGATGACTTCAGACAGACGGGGCACGGGGGCAAGGCTACCTGGCCGCCTGCCTGGGCCGAACCCCGTACGGCCCGCGGCCGAGCGGGCGACGCGTGATGCACAACGCTTCCGCCGACCTCCGGCGAATCGCTTCTGCACCACTCTTACGGGCGAAGCCCCCGCCACGTGGTCCCACGTCCGTGCGTGCGAAAACTAGCTTCGTCGCCGGAGGTGGCGAACCGATGACGATGCCGGCCTGTGCGATCGAACCACCCGCGGAGAACGCGACGGACGCGGCGGACGGTGCGGATGAAGAGACGTGTGGCGGAGCGGCGTACGAGGAGGAGACGTATGGCGGAGTGGCGTACGAGGAGGGGACGCCCGGAGGAGCGGCGGACGCACCCTGTGTGATCACGGCGGGCGGCACCTACGCGGCGCGCCTCGCGCTGGACGCCCGCGCCGACGCCTGGTTCCCGGAGCGCTGGACCCTCGACGGCCCCGAGCCGTACGCCGTGCCGCTGCCCGCCCACCAGCCGGAGGAGCCCGGCACGGAGGTGCAGCCGATGGGCGACGGACGGGTCCTGGTCCGGCGGTTCGTGGCGGGGCGGCACGCCTTCTCCCTGCTGTACCCGACCGACCCCGGCACCGGTGAACTCCCGCTCGGCGCCGTGGAGTGCCGGGACGAGGGCACTCGCCTGCGGCTGCTGTCCCCGGCGCCCTGCGGCGAGCGGGCGTACGCCCTGGCCGTCGGGCGGCACAGCACCGCCGTGTGGCAGGTGGCGGGCGGCGCCTTCGGGCCCGAGCACCTCGCGGAGATCCCGGGCCGCTGCTCGGGCGGCGTCTGGCTGGACCACACGGGCCGGATGCTCGCGCTGGACCGCGAGGTGGGCGGCCGGACCAAGACGGTCGTGGTGGACCTGGAGCGCGGCGGCGAGGTGTCACCGCTGCTCCAGATCGCCGCCGAGAGCGACGACCGGCTGCTGCTCGCCGACAGCGACAGCGGGCTGCTGCTCATCGCCTCGGACGCGCCCTCCCCCGGCGAGTCCCGGCTGGGCTGGGGCGTCCTCGGCAGCACGCTCCCGGTCCGTTTCCCGGAGTCCCTGCGGCTGCCCGGCCGCACCCTCACGCCGTTCGCGATCCAGCCGGGGCAGATGCTGCTCCCGGAGGCCTGCGCGGTGGCGCTGCGCATCGAGGGCCCGTTCGGCAGCTGGGTCGGCGTGTGGCGCCCGGCGGAGCGGAGGCTGCACCAACTCGCGGCGCCCGACGGCTGGTTGGCGGGCAGTGGGCTGTGGACACCGGACGGTGTGCTGCGGCTGCCGTACGCCACGGAGGCGGAGCCCTGCGGGGTGGCGCGGCTTACCCCGCCGGCCCTCGCGCCCCCGCCCGAACCCGCTTGCCCGGAGCCGGAACCGGAGCCCGTCACACCCCGGCCGGTGCCTCTGCAACAGGCCCCGTTCGGCAGACTTGTAACAAACTAGCTGCGGTTGGCCCGGCCGTCTGGATACCCCCCGTGGGGCGCTGGATAAAATCTCCCCGCTGTAAGAAAGATCATGTTGACGGGGTGAACTCTCCAGATGAGCGACGCAAGCACCACGCAGCCGCTGTCCGCCGACTCCCAGGAGACGGCAGGTCACGGCCGGCACCGAGGCCCGGTCTCCGCCCACGAAGGCGACTCGGCCCCCCAGGGCAGGCACCGCAAGTCGGCCGATGAATCGGCCGAGGCCGCTGCCTGACAGTACGCCGAAGGGGCCCCGCCGTCCATGGGCGGCGGGGCCCCTTCACACATCTCCCGCTGCTCCTTTATTCCCTGCCTCTCTTCAGGCCCAGCACCTCCGCCGCCCCGAACGTCTCGCCCTCCGGTCGCTCCGCGAAGTGCGTGCCCAGGACCGTCTCCAGCTCCTCGAAGCCGAACACGTCCTCCTTGCTGTCGAACTTCACCTGCACACGCGGCCGTTCGACGACCGCGACCATCCCCCCGTGCACGACGAGCAGCTGTCCGTTGACGCGCGCGGCGGCCGGTGACGCCAAATACCCGACGAGCGGGGCGACATGCTCGGGCGCGAGCGGGTCGAGCCCTTCGGCCGGCTCCTCGAACCCGGCGAAGACGTCCTCGGTCATCCGGGTGCGGGCGCGTGGGCAGATCGCGTTGACCGTCACGCCGTACTTGCCGAGCGCGAGGGCCGAGGAGGTCGTCAGCCCGACGATTCCGCCCTTCGCCGCCGCGTAGTTGGGCTGTCCGGCCGACCCGGCCAGGAACGCCTCCGACGAGGTGTTCACGATCCGCCCGTACACCGGCGCGCCCGCCGCCTTGGACCGCTCCCGCCAGTGCGCGGCGGCGAACCGGGTGGTGTTGAAGTGCCCCTTGAGATGGACCCGGATCACCGCGTCCCACTCGCCCTCGGTGAGGGAGAAGACCATACGGTCGCGCAGGATGCCCGCGTTGTTGACGACGACGTCCAGCTTGCCGAACGTTTCGATGGCCAACTCGACCAGTTCGCGGGCCTGTTGGAAGTCGGACACATCCCCGGTGTGGACGAGTGCGGTGCCTCCGGCCGCCCGGATCTCCGCCGCGACCTCCTCCGCCGGACCGGCCGACGCCTCGCCCGAGCCGTCCCGCCCGGGCTGCCCGTAGTCGTTGACGACGACGGCCGCGCCGAGCCTCGCGAGTTCGAGCGCCTCGGCCCGGCCGAGCCCGCGCCCGGCGCCGGTGACGATCGCCGACAGCCCTTCCAGTGGCAGCAACGCCATGGGTAACGCCCGCCCTTCAGATCTCTATGCAGGTCCGCAGCGCGGTCCCGGAACGCATCTGGTCCAGCGCCTCGTTGATCTCGGCGAGCGGGACGCGGTGCGTGATCAGCTCGGTCAGGTCGATCCGGCCGGCCCGCCACAGGGCGATGGTCCGCTCGTAGGAGCGCAGCACGTCCCCGCCGCCGTACATGGAGGGCAGGATGCGCTTCTCGTCGAAGAACAGCTCGAACATGCTGAGTTTGAGGAAGTCGTCCAGGGCGCCCGCGCCGACGACGACCAGGGTGCCGCCGCGCCGGGTGTTCTCGTAGGCGGTGCGGGCGGTGGCGGAGCGGCCGACGACCTCGAAGACGTAGTCGAACCCCTCGCCCCCGGTGACGAGTTGCTTGGTCTCGGCCAGCTCCTCGGGTGAAACCGCCTTCGTGGCGCCGAACTTGAGCGCGGCCTCGCGACGGGAGGCGACCGGGTCGACGGCGACGATCTCGGCGGCGCCCCTGAGCCGCGCGCCCTGGATCGCGGAGATGCCGACCCCGCCGCAGCCGATCACGGCGACGGACGAACCGGCCTCCAGGTCGGCGGTGTTGAGCGCGGCGCCCAGTCCGGTGGTGACCCCGCACCCGATCAGCGCGGCGATGTCGAAGGGCACGTCGTCGGGGATCGGGACGGCGCAGCGGGCGTCCACCACGACCTCCTCGGCGAAGGTGCCGGTCCCCGCCATGCCGAACAGATCCCCGCCCGGGCGGCGGAAGTTGGGGGTGCCCGCGTTCATGAACCCGGCCAGGCACAGCTCGGTCTGACCCCGCTTGCAGGCGGGACAGGCGCCGCAGGCCGGCAGCCAGCAGACCACGACCCGGTCGCCGGGCTTGAGTCCGCTGACGCCCTCGCCGACCTCCAGGATCTCGCCCGCGCCCTCGTGGCCGGGCACGAACGGCGCGGGCTGCGGCAGCACCCCGCCCATCGCGGAGAGGTCGGAGTGGCACAGCCCGGTGGCGCGCACCCGGATCCTGACCCTGCCCGGGCCGAAGCCCACCGCCTCGACGTCGTCGAGGACCTCCAGCTTGTCCTGGCCGATCTCGTGCAGTACGGCTGCGCGCATGGTGCGGCTCCCCTCAAAAGCTGCCTACGGGCTTCCCGGGTTCAGGAGTGTTCGACGATCGTGTCGGCGAGGACGGGCGCGTCGTCCCTCTCGACGGCGCTCACGGCCACCCGTACCTCGCCCTCCCCCCGCCACAGACGGATGCGCAGGGTCTCGCCGGGGAAGACGACCCCGGCGAAGCGGGTGGTGTACGAGCGCACCCTGGTCACGTCGCCGTCGAGCAGGGTGTCGACGACCGCCTTGAGCGTGATGCCGTAGGTGCACAGGCCGTGCAGGATGGGCCGGTCGAACCCGGCGCGCTTGGCGAACTCGGGGTCGGCGTGCAGTGGGTTGTAGTCGCCGGAGAGCCGGTAGAGCAGCGCCTGGTCCTCGCGGACGGCACGCTCGACCGTCCGGTCCGGCTCCCCGGCGGGCGGTTCGAGACGGGCGGAGGGCCCGCGGTCGCCGCCCCAGCCGCCCTCCCCCCGTACGAAGATCTGGGCGTCGTTGGTCCACAGCGGGCCGTCGGCGTCGGCGACCTCGGTGCGCATGACGAGAACGGCGGCCTTGCCCTTGTCGTACACGGCGGCGATGCGCCCGGTGGCGGTGGCGCGGCCCTCCGCCGGGAGCGCTCGGTGGATCTCCAGGCGCTGTCCGCCGTGCAGGACGCGGGCGAGATCGACGTCGACGCCGGGCATGGACAGGCCGCTGATCACCCCGGGCGAGCCGTTGCCCGCGACGGTGGCGAAGCTCGGCAGGACGTGCAGCCGGGACTCCAGGGTGTAGCGCAGCTCGTCGAGGTCGGTGGCGGGGGTGCCGGCGCCGATGCCGAGGTGGTAGAGCTGGACGTCCTTGCGGTCCCAGGTGATCTCGCCGGACCGGGGTTCGGCGGCGAGGGCCTTCGCTGCGTCGATGGGCATGGGGCTCCTGGCTCCTGAGGTGTCCAAGACCTCGGCGCGGCCGTCCGCACCGTCGGCCGTGCCGAGGTCGTCACGATGGCCGATCTAGAACGCGTTCCAGTCCGGCGCCCCCTGTATAGCCGAGCGCTCCACAGTTGTGAAGGCTCCTGACGGTGTGTCAGACGCGGGGGGCCGGCTCCCGGCGGCCGTGACATTTGTACTGCGGGGTCGATGACTTCCCGACCTGCCGGTCCGGCGCCCGGGAACGTAGCGTCGAGGACGAGAACGCAAGCACGCCCCGGGGGAAGGGACACGACCATGATGGCTGAGGTGAGGCACCGCTGGACCGCCGCGCTGGAACGGCAGCGGCGGTGGAAGGCCGACAAGGAGCGCTGCAAGGCCGAGTACCGGGCCGCCCGCAAGGCCGGGCGGGTCCCGGAGGAACCCGGCCCGCCGGCCAACGGCTTCTCCCTGCTGCCGTGGCTGCTGATGGGGATGGGCGCCTTCTCCAACCTCTTCCAGGGCAAGACCGCGAACCCCTGGATCGGCGGCCTGGGCGTGCTGGCCTTCAACTCGCTGTACATCTACGTCGCCTTCCACGCGTTCGCCAAGGACCGCCGCGACGCCCTCGCGACCCGGCTGGCCCTCGCCGGTCTCGGCACGGTGGCCTGCGCCCTCGCCCTCGCCTACGGCGGCAGCTGGCTGCTCTTCCTGCCGCTGTTCGGCCTCGCGACGGGCGCCGTCCTGCGCGGCGACCTGCTGCGCAGCCTGGGCACGGCCGTCGCGGTCCTCGCGGGCGTGATCGCCTGCGTCCACGACGGCTGGAACGGCCTGACCATCGCCTACGCCACCTGGATCTCGACCATGGTGACGGCCGCGATCCTCTCCCTCTCCGAGGCGGTGCGGGAGCTGCGCGCGGCCCGCGAGGAGCTGGCCCACCGGGCGGTCGAGAAGGAGCGGCTGCGGTTCTCCCGCGACCTGCACGACCTGCTCGGCCACACCCTGTCGGTGATCGTCGTCAAGTCGGAGGCGGCGCGCAGGCTCGCGCCCCGCGACATGGACGCGGCGCTCTCGCAGATCACGGACATCGAGTCGGTGGGCCGCCAGGCCCTGACGGAGATACGCGAGGCGGTCACCGGCTACCGCGAGGGCAGTCTGCCGACCGAGCTGGACCAGGCGCGCTCGGCGCTGACGGCGGCGGGCATGGAGCCTTGCGTCAACCAGTCCGGCACCCCGCCGGAGCCGCAGACGGCGGCCCTGCTGGGCTGGGTGGTGCGGGAGGCGGTCACCAACGTCGTCCGGCACAGCGGCGCCACCCGCTGCGAGATCACGGTGACCGGCACCACGGAACGCACCCGCCTCACGGTCACGGACAACGGCACGGGTGCCTGCGGCGCGGGCCCGGAGGACGACGGCGCCGCCCCGGACGACGGCGGCGCGGGCACGAAGGACTGCCGCACAGGCACGGAGGACTACCGCCCAGGCACGGAAGAGCGCGGCGCGGGCACGGGTGTCCACAGTGCGGGCACGGGTGTCCACAGTGCGGGCGTGCGGGGCTACCGCACAGGCGGCACCGGTCTCACCGGCCTGCGCGAACGCCTCGCGGCGGCGGGCGGCTCCCTGACGGCGGGCCCCGGGCCGCGCGGCGGCTTCACCGTCACGGCGGAACTCCCCACGGAGGCCCCGGCGGAGCTGCCGGTAGGACTCCCCCACGGAGGCCCCGGCAGGGCTCCCGGCGGAGATACCGGCAGGACTACTCCCACGGCGGCCCCGGCGGCCCCGGCGGAGCTGCCGGTAGGACTCCCCCACGGAGGCCCCGGCAGGGCTCCCGGCGGAGATACCGACGGGACTACTCCCACGGCGGCCCCGGCAGAGCTGCCCGTAGGACTCCCCCACGGAGGCCCCCGCAGGGCTCCCCGCGGAGATACCGACGGGACTACTCCCACGGCGGCCCCGGTAAGGCTCCCGGCGGAGGTCCCGGTGGGACTCCCGGCGGAGATGCCGGCGGGACTCCCGGCGGAGATACCGCACAACGCACCCCC
The DNA here is from genome assembly GCF_042653945.1 of Streptomyces vulcanius. Taxonomy (NCBI): domain Bacteria; kingdom Bacillati; phylum Actinomycetota; class Actinomycetes; order Kitasatosporales; family Streptomycetaceae; genus Streptomyces; species Streptomyces vulcanius. The sequence continues at coordinate 75,970 of NZ_JBHSFK010000014.1, forward strand.
GGCCGCGCCCCCGAAGGGAGCCGTCCGGGACGTGCCGTCCGCTCCCGTCGGCCCTACCCTTGGGCCGTGAACGAGACACCCGGTGGCCGGCCCGTGGACGAGATGCCCCGCGACCACCGTCCCGCCAAGTCGATCAGGGTCCTGCTCGCCGAGGACCAGGGCATGCTGCGCGGCGCGCTCGCCCTGCTCCTGGGCATGGAGCCGGACATCGAGGTCGTCGCCCAGGTCGGCACGGGGGACAGGATCGTGGACGCGGCTCTCCTCCACCGCCCCGACGTCGCGCTGCTCGACATCGAGCTGCCCGGCATGAGCGGCCTGGACGCCGCCGCCCTGCTGCGCGAGGAGGCGCCCGACTGCCGGGTGCTGATCCTCACCACGTTCGGCCGGCCCGGCTATCTGCGCCGCGCCCTGGAGGCCGGGGCCGCCGGTTTCCTGGTGAAGGACGGCCCGGTGGAGGAGCTGGCGGCGGCGGTCCGCCGGGTGCTGACCGGGGAGACGGTGGTCGACCCGGCGCTCGCCACGGCCGCGCTCAGCGCCGGGCCGAATCCGCTCACCGCCCGGGAGTGCGACGTACTGAAGGCGTCCGTGGACGGCGCGACGGTCGCCGACATCGCCGCCCGGCTGCACCTGTCCGAGTCCACGGTCCGCAACTACCTGTCGTCCGCGATCGGCAAGACGGGTACCCGCAACCGGATGGAGGCGATGCGGGAGGCACGCCGGCAGGGCTGGCTGTAGAGGACCGGACCGGCGGTGGCATAGTGCCCGGATGTCCTTACCGCTCCTGATACCGATACCGGCCCTCCGCCGGGCGGCCACCCGTGGGGCCGCCCTGGCGGCAGCACTCACCGCCGTGTTCGCGTCGGCCTCCGCACCCGCCGTGGCCGACGGCTCCGACCAGGTCGTGATGCGGTTCGAGACCGCGAGGACCTACGTCATGTACAACGCCGACGAGGGGGCCAAGGCGTCGAACGACGACTTCGTCGTCCCCGTCTTCGTCGAGGCGAGAAAGGGCGGCGAACGGGCCCGCAACGTGAGGGTCGTCGTGGACGCGTCGGGGCTGGAGGGCGTCGCCCGGCTCGGTGCCAAGCGGACGTGCGAGGGCGAGGGCCCGGTCTACACGTGCGAATACGGCGACCTGCAGAACGGCGACGGCGAGAGCTACACCCCCCTCGCCCTCACCGGCGTCGACGGTGTCGAGCCGGGCGACAGCGGAACGGTGACGTACACCGCGACCGCCGACAACGCGGCCACGATCACCGGCACCACCCGGATGACCGTCGGCGGCCCGACGCTCGCCGCGCCCGGACAGGAGAAGGGCGTGAGCGGACTGGCACCGGGGAAGCCCACGAACGTGACCGCGCGGCTGGCCAACAACACCCGCTTCCCGGCGAAGCAGGGCGTCGCCCTCCAGGTCAACGTCTCGGACGGGGTGACACTGACCCCGCGCTACAGCAACTGCTTCTACGCCGGCCCCTCGCCCACCTCGGCATGGTGTGCCTTCCCCACGAAGGCCGCGCCGGGCGCCGCCTACCGCGCGAGCGCCCCGCTGACCTACACGCTCACCGCGCCCGAGAAACTGACGGCCGAGGTGACCTACACCTGGTCGTCGGCTCCGCAGAAACCCGCCGACCACACCGTGCGCGGCACCGGGGCCCCGCTCACCCTGGTCCGCACCGCCGCGCACAAGGAGTTCGCCGACAGTCACGGCAGGGTCGGCGTGACCACCACCGTGCAGGTCGACTACCGTCCCGTCACCGCGACCGTGCGGGGCCGGGTCGGCGACACGGTGAAGGTGCGGCTCGGGGTGCGCGACCTCGGCCCCGGCCGGGTGCTCGGCGACGAGGGCTCGGGCCGCTTCGAGGTGGTCCCGCCGGAGGGCACCACGGTCACCTCCATCCCGTACACCTTCGAGGAGGACGGCGGGAAGTGGGCGTGCGACCGGCCGGAGAAACCCGGCGGGGCGTTCGTCTGCGAGATCGGCTACGACCGGTTCCTGGAGGTGCGGCACGAACTGGGCACGACCGCCATCGACTTCCACGTCCGCATCGACCGGCGGGTCCCCGGTGCGAAGGGCACCATCCGCACCTACAACCCCTTCGACCGCACCCCCGGCAACGATGTCGCCGCGATCCCCCTGGAGGCGGCACCGGCACCGCCCTACCGAAGGCCCGCCGTACTGGTCCCGGCCGCCCTGACCGCCGTCGCACTGCTGACCGGCGCGGTCCTGTACCGCCGCCACCGAAGGCGCACGGCGGCCTAGACGCCGGCGCCCGTGCGCCGCAGTACCCGCAGTGAGCCGGTGTCCGAGACCTCGGTGAAGGCGCCGGAGGCCAGGGCGCGCAGGTAGACGCGGTAGGGGGCCTGGCCGGTGAACTCGTCGACGGGGTCGGGGAAGACGTCGTGGATGACGAGGAGGCCGCCCTCCGCGACATGCGGGGCCCAGCCCTCGTAGTCGGCGGTGGCGTGTTCGTCGGTGTGGCCGCCGTCGACGAAGACGAGGCCGAGGGGCGAGGCCCAGATCCTGGCGATCTGCGGCGAGCGGCCGACCAGCGCGACCACGTGCTCCTCCAGACCGGCCCGGTGGAGCGTGCGGCGGAACGCGGGCAGCGTGTCCATCAGACCGAGTTCGGGGTCGACGGTCTCCGGGTCGTGGTAGTCCCAGCCGGGCTGCTGCTCCTCGCTGCCGCGGTGGTGGTCGACCGTGAGGGCGCTGACACCGGTCGCGCGGGCCGCGTCGGCGAGCAGGACCGTGGAGCGCCCGCAGTAGGTGCCGACCTCCAGCAGCGGCAGCCCGAGCCCGCCCGCCTCCACGGCCGCCGCGTACAGCGCGAGCCCCTCGTCCACGGGCATGAACCCCTTCGCCTTCTCGAACGCGGCGAGGATCTCGGGCGCGGGTGCCGCGGGCATGGGGGCCTGCCTTCCGGTGGTCGTACGACGACGTCGGCGGCCCATGCTGCCGTATCCCCCGGCGACAGACGAAAGGGGCCCTACTCCTGATCGGCGAGTGCCTGGTGCCGGTAATCCCTCGGTGAGACTCCGTACACGGCACGGAAGGCGCGGGTGAAGTCGGAGGCGCGGGTCATGCCCCAGCGGACGGCGACGGCGTGGATGGGCGTGCTGTGCCGCGCCGGGTCGGCCAGATCGCGGCGGGCGCCCTCCAGGCGCTGGCTGCGGATCCAGGCCGCGACCGTCTCGCCCCGCGCGTCCTGCTGGAAGAGCCGGTGCAGATAGCTGACCGAGATGTGGTGCGCGGCGGCGATCACGGGCGGACTCAGCCCGGGGTCGTGCAGGTTCTGCCGGATGAACGCCCGGATGCGCGTGGTCATGACCCGGTGCCGGGTCTCCGGATCCAGCTCGGTCTCCGCCTCCAGCGTCTGGGCGAACCAGACGGCCAGCAGGTCGAGCAGGACCGTGCCCAGGCGCGGCGCGTCGGACGGCCGCAGGGAGGCGGACTGGCGGTCCAGGCCGATGAGGAAGTCGGTCAGCAGGGCGCCCGTTCCCTCCTGCCCGGGCAGGCGCCGGCCCAGCAGGTCCCGGACCCGGTCCGGTGCGACGGGCAGCAGCGCCTTGGGGATCTCGACCCCCACCCCCGTGACGGCCCAGCCGTCTCCGTCGCCCGACGGCATCACGTCGTAGGGCTCCGAGGTGTCGGTGACCCACAGGTCGCGTGGGCGGTAGGTGTCGGTCCGCCCGACGTGTTCGAGGCCGAGTACGCCGCCGAGTATCAGCGAGAGGTGGTACTGCTCGGGATCGGACTGCCGCACCAGCCGGTCGTTCCGCCGGAACCGCGCCGGCCGGAACGACGTCGGCCAGACCAGCACCGGTCCCAGCTCCAACAACCGCAGTTCCGCCCAGAAGTCGTCGGCGTGGGCACTGGTGATGTCACTTGGTGCGATCGTCCGGCCGACCAGTTCCCGCCAGGACTCGAACCTGCCCTCCGCGGGCAGGTCGTCGCTTCGGAACACCGTCCCGATCATGCAGCCCAGCTCCCGTCCCCCGTCCTCGATGGCGATCCTAGTGACCGCTTCGTGCGGAAAGGGTGCGGGAGCCGGGCCCGACGTGTGGGGAACGGACCGAAGTGCCGGGAGACCGGGCTCAGCCGGCGGCGACCGTCTCCTCCGGCAGCGGCAGGGTGAGGTCCAGGTCCACCGGCCGCTCCTCGCCCGCGTGGGTCGCGGCGGACGCGAGCGGGCCGTGCCCGGAGGCCTTGGCGGCGAGGACGTAGGCGCCCTGCGCGGGGACGGCGAGGGCGTAGGCGCCGTCCTCCGCCGAGACGGTCGCGCCCGCCTGGCGGCCCCGGCGGTCGATCAGGGTGACCTTGGCGCGGGCGACCGGAGTGCCGCCGGCGTCCAGGACCCGGCCGCGGAAGCTGCGCAGCGCCTCCTCGGCGCGCTCCAGGTTGGCGTCCTCCTCGCTGCTGGCGCGCAGCTGCCCCGCGGCCGCGGGGTGCTGCCGACCGGGCAGCAGGAAGGCGAAGAGCAGGCCGACGGCGACGGCTGCGGTGGCGATCAGGAAGGAGACGCGGAAGCCGTGCATGGTCGGGATCGCGACGCCGTTCACGTTGTTCGCGGTGTTGGCCAGCACCATGCCGATGACGGCGCTCGACACGGACGTACCGATGGACCGCATCAGGGTGTTGAGGCCGTTGGCCGCGCCCGTCTCGGAGGCCGGGACCGCGCCGACGATCAGCGCGGGCAGCGAGGAGTAGGCGAGACCGATGCCCGCGCCCAGCACCACGGCGATGACCAGGCTCTGCCAGGCGGCGCTCATCAGGCCGAGGCCGGCGCCGTAGCCGATCGCGATGATCAGCATGCCGAGGATCAGGGTGACCTTGGGGCCGTACTTCGCGGACAGCCGGGCGTAGACGGGCGCGGTGATCATCATCGTCAGGCCGAGCGGTGCGACGAGCAGGCCGGCGGCGACCATCGACTGGCCGAGGCCGTAGCCGGTGGCGGTGGGCAGCTGGAGGAGCTGCGGCAGGACCAGGGAGACGACGTAGAAGCTGACGCCGACCATGATCGAGGCGAGGTTGGTGAAGAGGACGGCGGGCCGGGCCGTCGTCCGCAGGTCCACCAGCGGTGCCTTGAGGCGCAGTTCCATCACGCCCCACAGGAGGAGTACGGCGGCGGAGGCGGCGAAGAGTCCGAGCGTGGTGCCGGAGGTCCAGCCCCAGTCGCTGCCCTTGGTGATCGGCAGGAGGAAGAGGACCAGACCGGCGGAGAGCCCGATCGCGCCGAGCACGTCGAAGGAGCCCTGGGCGCGCATCGGGGACTCGGGTACGACGAGGAGGGTGAGGACGATGGCGAGCGCGCCGAGGCCGGCGGCGCCGTAGAAGAGGGCGTGCCAGTCGGCGTGCTGGGCGACCATGGCCGCGGCGGGCAGGGCGAGTCCGCCGCCGACGCCGATCGAGGAGCTCATCAGGGCCATCGCGGAGCCGAGCTTCTCGCGGGGCAGCATGTCGCGCATCAGGCCGATGCCGAGGGGTATCGCGCCCATGGCGAAGCCCTGGAGGGTACGGCCCACGATCATCATGAGCAGGTCGCTGGTGAGCGCGCTGACCAGGGCGCCGACGACCATCACGGCGAGGCTGAAGATCAGCATGCGCCGCTTGCCGTACAGGTCGCCGAGGCGGCCCATGATCGGGGTGGCCACGGCGCCGGACAGCAGGGTGGAGGTCAGGACCCAGGTGGCGTTGCTGGGCTCGGTGCCCAGGAGTTGAGGCAGGTCCTTGATGACCGGGACCAGCAGGGTCTGCATCACCGCGACCACGATGCCCGCGAAGGCGAGCACCGGGACGACGGCTCCGCTCGCTGGGCGGCCTGGCCGGTCGGTCGTCGAGTGCGTCATGGGGTGGGGCCTCCGGGGCGGTGGTTCGGGAATCACGCGGTGGATCGGGGATTACTTGGGTTCTGAACCTGTATGCATGGGCAACTATTCCGATGCTTTGACGTACTAACAATTTCTTTAGCTTCTCTTGGGGAAGAGATCTCTCATGCCGAAGGCCGCCGACACCTCCCGCGCCCGGACACCCCGCCCCACCGCTTCCGCCGACTGGCTGGTCGTGGCGCTCGCGTGCGCCGGCCAGTTCCTCGTGGTGCTCGACGTGTCCGTCGTCAACGTGGCACTGCCCTCGATGCGCGCGGATCTGGGGATGAGCGCTTCCGGCCTGCAGTGGGTCGTGAACGCCTACGCCATCGCCTTCGCCGGGTTCATGCTGCTCGGCGGCCGGGCCGGTGACCTCTACGGCCGCAAGCGGATGTTCCTGACCGGGCTCGCCCTGTTCACGCTGGCCTCGCTGGTGGGCGGGCTCGCCCAGGACGGCTGGCAGCTACTCCTCGCCCGGGCCGTGCAGGGTCTGGGCGCGGCGGTGCTCGCCCCCTCGACGCTGACGATCGTCACCGGTGCCGTCCCGGAGGGCGCCGCGCGGGCCCGGGCGATCGCCACCTGGGCGGCGGTCGGCGCGGGCGGCGGGGCCGCGGGCGGGCTGGTCGGCGGGGCGCTGGTGGAGGTGCTGTCCTGGCGCTGGGTGCTGCTGATCAACGTGCCGGTGGGGGCCGTGCTGCTGGCGGGCTCCCTGCGGTGGCTGGCCGAGAGCCGCGCCGGTGACGGCCGCCGCCTCGACCTGCCGGGCGCGCTGCTGGTCACCGCGGGCCTCGCCACGCTGGCCTACGGCATCTCACGGACCGAGGCGGAGGGCTGGACGGCGCCCGCGACCCTCGTACCGCTGGCCGCCGGGCTCCTCCTGACCGGACTCTTCCTCGCGGTCGAGGCCCGCACGGCCGCCCCGCTGATGCCGCTCGGGCTGTTCCGGGCGCGGGCGGTGTCGGCGGCGAACGCGGCGATGTTCCTGTCAGGCTCGGCGATGTTCGGCATGTGGTTCTTCCTGACGCTGTACGCGCAGAACGTGCTCGGCTACACCCCGCTGGAGGCCGGTCTCGCGCTGATGCCGAGCTCCCTGGCGATCGTCCTCGGCGCGAAGCTCGCACCCCGGCTGATGCGGACGGCCGGGGCGCGCACGGTGGCGGCGCTGGGCACGCTGATCGGGGCGACCGGCTTCGGCTGGCAGTCGACGATGAGCGCCGACGGCGCGTACGTCACGGGGATCATGCTGCCGGGCGTGCTGATGATGGCGGGCGCGGGACTCGCCCTGACCCCGCTCGCCGCGCTGGCCACGTCGGGGATCGCGCCGGGCGAGGCGGGTCTGGTGTCGGGCCTGGTCAACACCTCCCGCACGATGGGCGGCTCGCTGGGCCTGGCGGTGCTGTCGACGATCGCGGCGGCCCGGACCGCGGGGCGCGGGACGCCGGAGGCCCTGACGGAGGGGTACGCGCTGGCGTTCCGGACGGGGACGGGGGTGCTGCTGGCGGCGGCGGTGCTGATGCTGCTGTGGCTGCCGCGGCGGTCGGGCGCCACGCCCTGAGAATTCTTCTCCGGCCGAGGCAACGGTTCGGGGCGCTCATGGCCTCCTTTGACCATCTAGGAGGTGTGCCCATGGGGGATGGGAAACAGGTCGGGAGCGCCGGGGACTCCGGAAGCTCCGGGAACGCGGAGTTCCAGGCCTTCGTCACCGGCCGCTGGCCACGGCTGATGCGCACGGCATTTCTCCTCACGGGGGAGCAGCACTCGGCGGAGGATCTGGTCCAGTCGACGCTGGAACAGGTCTATGTGCACTGGCGCAAGGTCTCCTCGGCCGACGAGCCGGAGGCGTACGTACGGCGCGTGATGATCAACGCGCATGCCCGCAGGTACCGCAGGAAACTGCGCGAGTTCCTCGCCCCGAGGAGCGACGACGGCTCGGACCCGAGGTATGAGATCGCCGACACCGGCGACCGCATCGCCCAGGCCGACGACCGCCACGCCCTGCTCCGGGCGCTGGCCGAGCTGCCGCCGCGGCAGCGGGAGGCGGTGGTGCTGCGCTACTGGGAGGACCTGACCGAGACCCAGGCGGCCGAGGCGATGGGCTGTTCGGTCGGCGCGGTCAAGAGCAACGCGGCCAAGGGGATCGCGAAACTCCGCGCCATACCGGGACTGGCGGACATGGTGACGCACGGAGGGCGGAAGTGATGAGCGCGGACCGGGAGAACCACGAGGAGAAGAACCACGAGATGACACACCACGACATCGCGCTTCTGCTGGCCGACGCGGCCGACGAGGTGGAGATCGGCATAGCCCCCACCCAGGCGCTGATCCGCGGCGGTCGCCGCCGCAAGGCCCGCCGCTGGGCGGTCGGGGCGGGCGTCGCCCTGGTGGTGGCCGGCTCGACGGGGGCGCTGGCGCTGACCGGGCTGCCGGGCGGCGAGCGGGCGACTCCGGTGACGACCCTGCCTGCGGTCATCGCGTCGCCGACGGTGTCCCAGCCGCAGGGGAAGGCCACGCTCGCCACCGGGACGGACGGCGGCCTGGAGTGGCGGGTCACCGTCGACGTGTGGCCGGCGCCGGCCGACGAGGCGGAGGCCCGGGCCGAGTTGAACGCGATGGCGGAGTACGGCGAGAGCCCGGCCGTGAACGCGCCGTCCGACCTGATCGGCCGGAGCGCGTACTTCGTGCACCGCGGTACCGGGGAGAACGGAGTCGACCGGGAGCATCTGACCATGCAGGGGCTGAGCGCCGGGAGTGACGCCATGGCGGGCACGGACATCGAGGCCGCCGCGGTCCCGCTCGACCCGGACAGCGCGGGACCCGAACGTCTGGTGATCGGCCGGGTGGCCAAGACCGCCCAGCAGGTGACCTGTGCCTGGAAGGACGGTACGTCGACCGAGGTCCACAGGGTGCCCCCGAACGCCGACATCAACAGCGACGAGATGGCCATCCGGCCCACGGAGGGCCTGCCGTACGACTTCTTCGTCTGCCTGGCGCCGAAGGACACCGCGTACGAGTCGGCGAACGTGACGGGCTAGCCGGGGCAGGAGGGGCCGCCCGCTAGGGTGGCAGGCGTGTCGTACCAAGGCCCGCACTCCGACCCGCTCGGCTCCTGGCAGCCGCCCCGCCGCTCCCCGCTGCGCCGCCCGCTGACCCTGACCCTGGCCGCCCTGGTGCCCGGGGCGCTGCTCGGATGGCTGGCCTACGAGGCCCTGGGCGGGACCGGTTCCGGCGGTGACGGCGGCACGGACCGCGCGGTCGGGGCCGCGACGAGCAGCGCGCGCCCCTCGGAGAACGGCGGTGACGGCAAGGACGCCGAGCCGGGCACCCTCTCCGCCTCGCCGAGCGCCGCGTCGGCGCCGCTCCGGGGCAAGGTCGTCGTCATCGACCCCGGTCACAACCCCACCAACTACGAGCACACCGCCGACATCAACCGCAAGGTCGACATCGGCACCAACTGGAAGGAGTGCGACACCACCGGGACGTCCACCAACGCGGGGTACAGCGAGGCCAGGTTCACGCTGGACGTGGCACACCGGCTGCGCACGCTGCTGGAGGCACAGGGCGCGACGGTGAAGCTGACGCAGGACGGGGACCGGGCGTTCGGCCCGTGCGTCGACGAGCGGGCCGAGATCGGGAACGCGGCGCACGCGGACGCGGCGATCTCGATCCACGCCGACGGCTCCGGGGAGGGCAACCGCGGCTTCCACGTGATCATGCCGGGCGAGGTGCACGAGGGGTCGGCCGACACCCGCGCGATCGTCGCTCCGTCGAAGGAACTGGGCGCGGCGGTCGAGGGCGACTTCGCACAAGCGACGGGCAGTTCACCGTCCAACTACATCGGCGACGGCACCGGTCTCGTCACGCGGAAGGACCTGGGCGGTCTCAATCTGTCAACGGTTCCCAAGGTGTTCATCGAGTGCGGGAACATGCGCGATACGAAGGACGCGGCGCTGTTGACCAGCAGCGCCTGGCGGCAGAGTGCGGCACGGGGGATCTCTGAGGGAATCGTGAGTTTCCTGCGCGGGAAGTGATCAACGCCCCGATCTATGCGGACACCCTGATCGTGCGGACGATAGTGTCGTCCCTACGATGACGAGGGCGACGGCTACGCCTCTACCGGACATACCGATGACGAGACGACTGACGAAGGACCTGAAGTGAATATCCGCTCCCTCACTCGAGGCGACGGCGTGGTGATCGGAGCAGCGGTATTGCTGTTCGTCGCGTCGTTCCTGGATCTCTACTCGATCGACGGGATCCCCGACAGCTACGACCTCCCGAGCCTCTGGGGCAGCGGTCCTGTGCTGCTGAGTGTCGTTCTCGCGGGCATCATCGGCGCCGCTCTCGTCGTGGTGGGGCGCGCGATGCCGGAGCGCAAGGTCGTGGGCCTCGACCTGCGTCAGTTCGGCGTGGCCTTCACGGTCTTCGCCGCGTGGAGCGCGCTCGGCAACATCTTCGACCCGGCCGGCGGCTACGACAACGTCGGTGACAGCACCAACGGGCCCAGCGCCGGAACCGGCCTGATCCTCGCCCTCGTCGCCACCCTGATCCTGGCGGGCGGTGCGATCGCCACCCCGCTCGTCCCTGCCCTCCAGGGCGCCCTCCTGCCGGCCCCCAAGCCCCCGGCCCCGACGCCGTACGGCGCCCAGCCGCCCGCCGGTTACGGCTACCCGGGCGCGCAGCAGCAGCCGTCGGCCTTCGGCGGCCCGGCCCCGCAGCCGGGGCAGCAGCCGTTCGGCGCCCAGCCCGGCGCCGGTGCCGGCACCGGTCCCGTGCCGGCCGCGCAGCCGCCGGCGCCGGAGTTCTCGCCGTTCTGGTTCGCGGTGCCGGTGCCGCGTCCGCTGTACGCGGAGGACGGCGCGCCGATGCCGATCGCGGAACTGGCGCCGGGCACCTGGTACCTCGCGGTGGAGCAGGGCGGCCAGGGTCTGGTCGCCCAGACGCAGGACGGCCGGCGCGGTGTGCTGCGGGACACCTCGGGCATCCAGCGCGGCTGAGTTCCCGCTCTCGTACAGCAGGCCCCTCGCCCTTCCGGGCGGGGGGCCGCTGTCATACAGTCGCAGCCCGGTCCACATCTGACGTACCGTCAGGAGGCAGTCATGCGGCTCGGTCTCGCGCTCGGCTACTGGGGTCGCGGCCCCTCCCCCGGCCATCTGGAGCTGGCCCTTGAGGCGGAGCGGCTCGGGTACGACTCGGTGTGGACGGCGGAGTCCTGGGGGTCGGACGCCTTCACCCCGCTCACCTGGATCGCCGCGCGGACGTCGAGGATCCGGCTGGGGACGGCGGTGGCGCAGATGGCGGCCCGCTCCCCCACCACGACCGCCATGCACGCCCTCACCCTGGACCATCTCTCCGGCGGCCGGATGATGCTGGGGCTCGGGCTGTCGGGTCCGCAGGTCGTGGAGGGCTGGTACGGGCGGCCGTTCCCGAGGTCGCCGCTGACCGCGACCCGGGAGTACGTGGACGTCGTACGGCAGGTGCTGCGGCGGGAGGCTCCGGTGGAGGTGGCCGGGCGGTTCCACGCCCACCCGTACCGCGGGCCGGACGCGACCGGTCTGGGGCGGCCGTTGAAGTCGATCACGCATCCCCTGCGGGCCGATCTGCCGGTGCTGCTCGGGGCCGAGGGACCGAAGAACGTGGCGCAGACGGCGCGGATCGCGGACGGCTGGCTGCCGCTGTACTGGTCGCCGAGCCGGCCGGAGGCGTACGGACCGGCGGTGGGCGAGCTGCGGGAGGGGTTCCTGGTCGCGCCGATGGCCCGGGCACAGGTGTGCGACGACCTGGCGGAGGGGCTGCTGCCGGTCAAGGCGATGCTCGGGTTCTACATCGGCGGCATGGGCCACGCCACCCGTAACTTCCACGCCGATCTGATGGCGCGGATGGGGTACGGGGAGGAGGCACGCCGGATCCAGGAGCTGTTCCTGGCCGGACGCCGGGAGGAGGCCGTGCTGGCCGTGCCGGACGCCTTCGCCGACGAGATCTCGCTGGTCGGCCCCCGTGAACGGATCGCGGAGCGGCTGGAGCTGTGGCGCAAGGGCCCGGTGACGGACCTGCTGGTGGTGGCACCGGATCCGGACACCCTGCGGGTGCTGGCGGACTTGAACACCTGAGTCACAGGAAGACGGCGACCGGGTTGAGGGTCAGTTCCCCCCTTCTGCCGGTTCCAGGTCGGCACCTCGCCCAGGCAGCGGGCCTGGAACTCCCCTGCGAAGTAATCGGCGTTCTGGAAGCCCTCGCGCACCCCGGACGCCTCACAGGTGATGCGCACCAGGGTGGCCGGATCCCCGGTGCCGTACTGGGCGCGCAGCACGATGTCGCCGTTCTCCGCGCGGCGGGCGGTGAAGCGGCCGGTGACGGAGACCCAGCCCGAGGCGGCGACGGCGGTGGTCAGCGGGACCCGTCCGTCGCCGTCCTGGTCGGCGCCGCTCCGGCCGGCGGCCGTGCCGTCGAGCAGCCCCATGAAACGGCGCATGTCGAGGTCGCAGTAGATGCCGGGGCACGCGCCGCCGCCGCGCCTGACGGGTGGTGAGTCTTGGCTCCTCGGGCAACTGCCCTCCTGCCACTTCCGTCTGTCACCGGCTGAGGCGCTGGGCTCGGTTTCAGCCGGGCGGAAACGGCAACCCGGGTTCCATGTCCTATCGATCTCGCACCGGAGCGAATCAGGCCGGCACGGTCATCGCGATCGTCGCCGACGTCATGGCCCTCTTCCTGGGCCTGTGGATCCTCATGTACCTGCTCGACGCCAACCGCGGCAACGAGTTCGTCCAGTTCGTGCATGACGTGGCCCGCTGGCTGGCGGGATGGTCCTACGACCTGTTCACGTTCGACGAGGCGTGGGCACGGGTGGTGGCCGGCTACGGCCTCGCGGCGGTGGTCTACCTGTTCGTGGGCCACGCGATAGCGAACCGCACCCACCGCCACTGACCGCTCAGCCGCAGCACTCCGCCTCGAGCCCCGAGGGCAGCAACTCCCCGCCGAACACCGCGCAGGTGGCCTCGTGACCGCCCAGGGCGGCGACCGCCAGCAGCAGCGAACCGGCGGTCCACGTGGTCAACTCCCGGGGCCAGACGGCCTCGTCCTTGAACACGAACCCCGTCCAGTACAGGCCGGACTCGGCGTCCCGCAGATGCTGGATGGACTGCAGGATCTCCAGCGCGCGGTCGGACTCGCCCATCGCCCAGAGCGCCAGGGCGAGTTCGGCCGACTCGCCGCCCGTCACCCACGGGTTGGGCACCACGCACCGCACCCCGAGTCCGGGCACCACGAACCGCTCCCAGCCCGCCTCGATACGGGACTTGGCCTCCGTACCGGTCAACGCGCCGCCCAGGACCGGGTAGTACCAGTCCATCGAGTAGCGGTCCTTGTCGAGGAACCGCTCCGGGTGCCGCCGTATCGCGTGCCGCAGCGCGCCGGCCGCCAACTCCCAGTCCGGCTGCGGCTCTTCGCGCTGCTCGGCGATGGCAAGGGCGCAGCGCAGCGCGTGATGGACGGACGAGGAGCCGGTGAGCAGCGCGTCGGCGGTCGGCGTGCCGTCGTCGTCGCGCCGCCACCCGATCTGCCCGCCCGGCTGCTGCAACAGCAGCACCCACTCGACGGCCGCGTAGACGGCGGGCCACATGCGGTCGAGGAAGGTGTCGTCGCCGGTCGACAGGTAGTGGTGCCAGACGCCCACGGCGATGTAGGCGACGAAGTTGGACTCGCGTGCCCGGTCGGTGACGTCGCCGAAGTCGCCGTCGGCGTAGGCCGCGTACCAGGAGCCGTCTTCGTGCTGGTGCCGGGCCAGCCAGGTGTAGGCCCGCTCGGCGGCCTCGTGCTCGCCCGCCGCGTCCAGTGCCATCGCGGCCTCGGTGTGGTCCCAGGGGTCGAGGTGATGGCCCCGGAACCACGGGATCGCGCCGTCCTCCCGCTGTACGGCGAGAATGCCGGCGACGGTCGCGGCGGCCTGCTCGGCGGTGAGGACCCCGGGCAGGACGAGGTGTTCTGTCCGGGGCGTGGTCACTCGGCCGCCACCTCGGCTTCTGCCCGGGGCAGATGCGGCTTGGTCGCGTAGGCCACGAAGCTCTTGCCGATCAGCGGATTGAGCGCCTGTTCGACGACCCGGGTCGCGAACGGTTTCTTCATGATGTCCCAGACCAGCAGCTGGTGGTACGCCCGCACCGGCAGGGCCTTGTCGTTGTCGACGCCGAACGCGCACTTCAGCCACCAGTACGGCGAGTGCAGCGCGTGGGCGTGATGGCTGCCGTAGGGCTTGAGCCCCGCCTCGCGGATCCGGGCGAGGAGTTCGTCGGCCTTGTAGATGCGGATGTGGCCGCCCTCGACCTCGTGGTAGGCGTCGGAGAGTGCCCAGCAGACCTTCTCCGGGCCGTAGCGCGGCACCGTGACGGCTATTCGCCCGCCCGGCTTCAGCACCCGCACCATCTCCGCGAGCACCCCCTTGTCGTCGGGGATGTGCTCCATCACCTCGGAGATGATGACGACGTCGAAGGACTCGTCGGGGAAGGGCAGCGCGAGGGCGTCGCCCTCCATGGCCGTGGCGGTGGCGCCTTCCGGCGCCTCACCGGCCTCCTTCATCGCCGCGAACCACTTGGCGACCTCGCGGATCTCGTCGCCGTTCTGGTCGAGGGCCACGACCCGGGCACCGCGCCGGTAGCACTCGAAGGCGTGCCGGCCGGCCCCGCAGCCGAGGTCCAGGACTCGGTCGCCCGGCGCGAGCGGGAACCGGGAGAAGTCGACGGTCAGCACGTGGCCCTGCTTTCGCGATCGGTTGCATCGTGATCGGTGACGTCTTGACCGGCTCCATCGCGACCAGCTCCATCGCGACCGGTCGCGCCGCGATCGGTGGCGCCGCGATCGGTGGCGCCGCGATCGGTGGCGCCGCGATCGGTGGCGCCGCGATCGGTGGCGCCGCGATCGGTGGCGCCGCGATCGGTGGCGCCGCGATCGGTGGCGCCGCGATCGGTGACGTCGTGATCGGTGGCGACGTGCACATCATCGCGGGCCGCGGGCACGGACCGACGGCCGCCCCCGGCTGTCGCCATCGCCTCGCGGTAGCGGGCCACCGTGCCCTCGGCGGCGCGTGCCCAGGTGAACCGCTGAAGCACCCGCTCGCGTCCGGCCGCGCCGAGCCTGGCCCGCAGTCCGGGGTCGCCGAGGAGCCGGCCGAGGCCCGCGGCCAGCGCGCCCGCGTCGCCCGGCGGTACGGCGAGACAGGTCTCCCCGTCGCGTCCGGCGACCTCGGGTATCGCGCCGCCGGTGGTGGCGAGCAGGGGCGTCCCGGTGGCCATGGCCTCGGCGGCGGGCAGCGAGAAGCCCTCGTACAGGGACGGCACGCAGGCCACCTCGGCCGAGCGCACCAGGTCGACCAGTTCGGCGTCGGAGATGCCCTTGACGAACTCGACGGCGCCTTCGAGGCCGTAGCGCTCGACCGCCTGCGCGACGGGCCCCTCGGCGGGCCGCTTGCCGACGACGACGAGATGCGCCCGCGGATGCTCGGTACGCACCTTCGCCAGCGCCTCGACGAGGAAGACGAGCCCCTTGAGCGGTACGTCGGCGCTGGAGGTCGTGACGATCCGCCCCGGTACGACGGCCACGGACGGGTCGGGCGAGAACAGTTCGGCGTCCGCCCCGATGTGCACGACGTGGATGCGGTCGTCCCGTACGCCGAGGTGGTCGGCGATCTCCTGGCGCGAGGTGCCGGAGACGGTGAGCACGGAGGGCAGCCGGCGGGCGACGCGCTTCTGCATCCGGGTGAAGGCGTACCAGCGCCGCTTGGACAGCCGCTGCCGCAGGCCCTGGGCGGCGTCCAGCTCCAACTGCCGGTCGACGGTGATGGGATGGTGGATGGTGGTCACCAGCGGCGCCCCCACATCCCCCAACAACCCGTATCCCAGCGTCTGGTTGTCGTGCACGACGTCGAACTCACCGCGCCGGGCGCGCAGATGGCGGCGGGCGCGGAGGGAGAAGGTGAGCGGCTCGGGAAAGCCGCCGGTCCACATCGTCGCGACTTCCAGGGCGTCGATCCAGTCCCGGTACTCGTCGCGCCCGGGGGTGCGGAAGGGGTCCGGGGAGCGGTAGAGGTCGAGGCTGGGCAGCTCGGTGAGGGACAGCCGGTCGCCGTGGCCCTCTTCGAGGACGGGATACGGCTGGGAGCCGATGACCTCGACCCGGTGCCCGAGGCGCGCGAGTTCCCGCGAGAGGTGTCGGACGTAGACGCCCTGACCGCCGCAGAACGGGTTCCCCTTGTAGGTGAGGAGCGCGATGGAGAGCGGTCGGTCTCCCCCGCTCCCGGCCCGACTGGCCTCAGCGGTCACTCCGGGCCCCCTTCTGCCTGCGGTGTCCCGCGAGACTACGACGGGACGCTAATCTAGAACAAGTTTCAGACTTGATCGTTCGGGAGGCTCTGAATCTACCGGCTGGTAGGAGCGCTGGAGGAAGTGGATCAGGTGATTCACACCACGACCGGCGGCCCCTCCCCGCCGCCCGATCACCGGACCTCACCGACTGTCACGGAACGGTGCCCATGCCTGCGGAAGACACCACCCAGCGCCCTGCCCCCTCCCCTCTGACGGAGCGTTCTCCTCTGACGGAGCGGCAGCAGGCCCGCCGTCGGCGCATCCTGCACGCGAGCGCGCAGTTGGCGAGCCGGGGCGGGTTCGACGCGGTGCAGATGCGGGAGGTCGCCGAGTCCTCGCAGGTCGCCCTCGGCACGCTCTACCGCTACTTCCCCTCCAAGGTGCACCTCCTGGTCGCGACGATGCAGGACCAGCTGGAACACATGCACGGCACGCTCCGCAAGAAGCCCCCGTCCGGCGACCGCCCTGCGGACCGGGTCGCGGAGACCCTGATGCGCGCCTTCCGCGCCCTCCAGCGCGAGCCCCATCTGGCCGACGCGATGGTCCGCGCCCTCACCTTCGCCGACCGCAGTGTCTCCCCCGAGGTCGACCAGGTCTCCCGTCAGACGACGGCGATCATCCTCGACGCGATGGGCCGCACCGACCCCACCCCCGAGCAGCTCTCCGCGGTCCGCGTCATCGAACACACCTGGCACTCGGCCCTCATCACCTGGCTCTCGGGCCGCGCGTCCATCGCCCAGGTCCGCATCGACATCGAGACGGTGTGCCGCCTGATCGAGGTGACGGATCCGGAGCATCCCGCGCAGCGGCCGGTGAGCGGAGGGACGGCGACGGCCGCAACCAGCCGCCCGCGAGGACGGTCCTCACAGAGGTGACTCCTCCTCCGTCCCGGCTGACCCGGTCCGAACGGCGTGGCCTGCGTCTGTGGCCAGTCGGCCTCGCCCTTGCCGTCACGTTCACCACCGCCGTCGTGGTCGCCGCCACCGTGTTCCTCACCGGGTGGGGCCTGCTCGACGCGCACGGCCTCAAGCCGGAACGCCGCGTCGACTCCACCACCCTGTTCGACCTCGTCAAGCTGTCCTTCGGGGTGGTGGCCGGCGCCGGCGCCCTGGTGGCCCTGGTCGTCGCCTACCGACGTCAGCGCGTCGACGAGGACGGCGCCCTGCGCGAGGCCACCCGCCTGCACACCGAACGGTTCACCGCCGCCGTCTCCCAACTGGGCGACGAATCCGCCCCCGTCCGCCTCGGCGGTGTCCACGCCCTGGCCGGACTCGCCGACGACGCCCCCACCCGGGCGCTCCGCCAGACCTGCATAGACGTCCTGTGCGCCTACTCACGGCTGCCCTACACCTCGGAGGACGATCTCCCCACCGGCGACGCGGACGCCCGGCACTCCTATCTGGCGCTCCGGGAGGTCAGGCACACCGTCATCCGGCTCGTCCGGGACCATCTGCGGCTGCCGCCGGAACATCAACACGCGTGGCAGGGCCACGACTTCGACTTCACCGGCGTCACCTTCGACGGCGGGGACTTCTCGGGCGCGGTCTTCTCGGGCGGCGTGGCCAGGTTCACCGGCGCGACCTTCGCGGGGTACCCCGTCTCCTTCGGCGGCGTACGGTTCACCGGCGGCACGGCCGACTTCACGCACACCGTGTTCTCGGCGGGCGCGACCGATTTCGGCGGCTCGGCCTTCGCCGACGGCACGGCCGACTTCACCGGGGCGGACTTCCGCGGCGGCACGGTCGACTTCACCGGCTCGGTGTTCTCCGGCGGCGCGGTCCACTTCCACGGCGCACAGTTCTCCGGTGGCGCGGTGTCCTTCAGCGGCGCCCACTCCCTCAGTGCCGCCGGCGGCGCGGAGTTCTCCGGCGGCACGGTGGACTTCGGCGGCGCGACGTTCTCGGCCGGCCGGGTCCTTCTCGGCGGGGTGACGTTCTCCGGAGGTACGGTCACCTTCGAGTCCGCGGGGTTCCTCGGCACCGGAGTCGACTTCGACGGCGCCGGGTTCTCGGGCGGCACGGTCGGGTTCGCCGACGCCACGTTCGCCGCCGGCCGGGTCAGGTTCACCGACTCGGTGTTCTCCGGCGGGCGGGTCGGTTTCGACAACGCGACGTTCATCGGCGCCACGGTCGACTTCGGCCGCAGCAGCCTCTCCGGCGGCACGGTCGACTTCACGGACGCCAGGGGCACGGCACCTACGGGACTTCTGCCGACGGGCGGACCGAGCGCGCCGTTGCCGACCGGACTCACCGTGCCGCCGGCCTGGCGTTCCACGGGTCCCTAGGGGGTGTTTCGCCCTCGACACGCCGACACATATCTCCCTAGGGGGCCTGCCGCACACGGCGGTGGCGCGGACGAAAGGTCGACGATGGAGGAGCACAGCGCCACGGCGCAGCCGTCCGCTCCGCACCAACTGCCGCGGGCAGCCACGCACTTCACCGACCGCATCACGGAGGTCGGACGACTGGACACGGCGGCCCGCGAGGACAACGGCCTTGCCGTGGTGTCGGGACAGGCCGGTGTGGGCAAGAGCGCGCTGGCGGTGTGGTGGGCCCACCAGACGATGGACCAGTTCCCGGACGGACAGCTCTACACGGACCTGCGCGGGTACCACAGCCAGCCGCCGCAACGGCCCGACGAGGCCCTGCACTCCTTCCTCCTCGCCCTGAACGCCCCCATGGACAATCTGCGGGGCCACCTCGACGCGATGTCCGCGAAATTCCGTTCCCTGCTGTACGGCAAGCGGGTGCTGATCATCGCCGACAACGCACGCAACGCCGACCAGGTGGTACCGCTGCTGCCCGGAACCCCCGGATGCTGCGTGGTCGTCACCAGCCGCAGCGACCTGAACGCCCTGGAGGCGACTCACGGAGCCAGCCGGGTGGCCCTGCGTCCGCTGCCCCAGCGCGACGCCGTCGAACTGTTCTCTCGCGTGTCGGGACAGGCGGAGACCCGGCAGGTCACTACGTTGATCAGTCAGTGCGGCAGGCTGCCCCTCACCGTACGGATCGCCGCGCAGCAGACCCAGACGCCCGGCGACATCGCGGACCTGATCGAGGACCTGACCGACCCCGACAACCGGCTGACAGCCTTGTCCAGTCCGGACGAGGAGACGGGAATGCGTCTGGTGCTCTCATGGTCGTACAACGGACTCACGCCGGAGAAGGCGCGCGCCTTCCGGCTGCTCGCCCTGCACGCGGAGCCCGACTTCTCCGTCGAGTCCGCGGCCGCGCTGACCGGCCTGCGGACGAGCGCGGCGCTGCGGCTGCTGCGCTCCCTGAAGTCGGACAACCTGCTGGAAGAGATCTCGGACAGACGGTTCCGTTTCCACGACCTGGTCCGCGACTACGCCGAGGAACGCCTCCTCGCCGAGGAGTCGGAGGCCGACCGCGACGCGGCGGCGCGGCGCGAGCTCCTGCACTACCTCCACCGCTGTGACCGCGTCGACCGGCTGCTGGCTCCGCAGCGCCAGCATGTCCCGCTGGACGAAGAAGAGGAAGGCGTTTCCTCGGCGGTGCCCGACTTCCCCGACCACACCTCGGCGCTCGCCTGGTGCGACGCGGAGATCGTCAGCCTGGGGGCCGCCGTCGACCAGGCCATGAAACGGCGTTTGCACGACCTGGCCTGGAAGATTCCGATAGCGCTCATCTACTACCTCGTGGTCCGCCACCATCACGTCTACCGCCACGGCCTGTCCGCCAC
Source organism: Streptomyces vulcanius (assembly GCF_042653945.1). Taxonomy (NCBI): domain Bacteria; kingdom Bacillati; phylum Actinomycetota; class Actinomycetes; order Kitasatosporales; family Streptomycetaceae; genus Streptomyces; species Streptomyces vulcanius. The sequence goes on from NZ_JBHSFK010000014.1 coordinate 95,886, forward strand.
GGCCGTGCAGGCGGCCCGTCTGTGCCGGAATCCTTGGGCGGAGATCTGGGCCCTGATCTGCCTGGGCGGAGCGGAGGGCGAAGTCGGACGGCACGCCGAGGCCGCCACCCACTTCACCGCCGCGCTGAATCTCAGCCGAAGGACCGGCGACCGGAAGTGGGAGGACATCGCCTCCCGCAACCTCGCGTGGACGCTGCGTGTCGCGGGCCGCTACGAAGAGGCCTACGTCCAGCAGAAGCAGGCTCTGGACCGGCACAGTGACGACGAGAACCAGCGCAGCCAGGCGATCAGCCTGAACGAACTGGGCACCATCAGTCTCGCGCTCGACGATCCCCAGAGAGCCCGCGAGCACCTGCTGGCCGCGCTCCCCCTGTCCCGGGTCGCGAACGACCTGCTGACGGAGGCCGCGATCCTCCACCAGTTGGGTGTCGCCAGCGTCCGGCTGCAGGATCGGGCAGCCGCCGCCGACTGGTACGAGCAGGCCGTCACGCTCCGGCGCAGGGCGGACGACCGCCCCAGCCTCGCGGACTCCCTCGTGGAACTGGGCCGGCTGCTGATCGAGTCGGACTACGCCAAGGCCCGTGCGGCCCTCACCGAGGCACTGCGCATCCTGGAACTGCTGCAAGACCCCTCGGCGGAAACGGTGCGCGGCCTCTTGGACCGCCTCCCGTGACGGGCGACGGCCCAGTGGCCCCGGTCGGAGCCGGCGCTGCTCCCCCGCTCATTCCTCCGGTGGGAACACCGCCTCCCCGCTGCCCAGCAGTGTGATCGTGATCGCCTCCACCGGGCAGCTCTCGGCCGCCGTGAGCACCTGCTCGTTCGCGTCGGCCTCCGGCTTGCGGGGGTGGGACTGGCGGGCGGTGTCGAGGTGGAAGCCGTCCGGGGCGTGGTGGATGCACTGGGCGGAGCCGATGCACAGGGACCGGTCCACCTCGACGTGCCAGCGGTCACCCGCCCCCGCGCTCGAATCCGCTCGCGCGGGAGATACCTCCATCGCCGCTCAGCCCTCCCAGCCCGCCGGGAGATGGATCATCTTGTGCTCCAGGAACTCCCCGTACCCCTCGGGCCCGAACTCCCGCCCCAGCCCGCTGTTCTTGTAGCCGCCGAACGGCCCGAGCATGTCGAGGCTGAAGGTGTTGACGGAGTACGTCCCGGTACGGACCTGCCGGGCGACCTCGATGCCGTGCGCCACGTCCGCCGTCCACACGCTGCCGCTCAGCCCGTAGTCGGAGTCGTTCGCGATCTTCAGCGCCTCGGACTCGTCGCCGTAGGGCAGCAGACAGATCACCGGGCCGAAGATCTCCTCGCGGGCGATCCGCATGGAGTTGTCGACGTCGCCGAAGAGCGTCGGCTCGACGTACCAGCCCCGGTCGAGGCCTGCCGGACGCCCGCCCCCCGTAAGGACCTTGGCGCCCTCCTCCTGCCCGATCCGGATGTAATCGAGATTGCGCTGCTGCTGCCGCTGGGCCACCAACGGGCCCACCTTCGTCGCCGGGTCCAGCGGGTCGCCGACCACGAGGGCGCTCGCCGCAGTCGCGAAGGCGTCCGCGAACTCGTCGTAGCGGGAGCGCGGGAGAAGGATGCGGGTCTGGGCCACGCAGGCCTGCCCGTTGTTCATCCAGGCCGCCGGGACGATGCCGGCGACCGCCGTGTCGAGGTCCGCGTCCGGCAGCACGACCGCCGCCGACTTGCCGCCCAACTCCAGTGTCACGCGGGTGAGATTGCGGGCGGCCACCTCCATGACCCGCTTGCCCGCCGCGACCGACCCCGTGAAGGACACCTTGTCGATGCCGGGGTGCCCGACCAGGTACTCGCTCACCTCACGGTCCGCCGGGAGGATCGACAGCACGCCCTCCGGCAGCCCGGCCTCGCGCGCGATGTCCGCGAGGATGTACGCGTCCAGCGGCGACTCCGGCGACGGCTTGAGGATCACCGTGCAGCCGGTGAGCAGCGCCGGCGCGAGCTTGGCGGCGGCGACGAACTGCGGGACGTTCCAAGGGACCACGGCCGCGACCACGCCCACCGGCTCACGCCGTACGAGGATCTTCCCGAGCACGCCGGCGCGCTGCTCCTCGTAGGTGAAGCCGCGGGAGACGGTGATCGCCGCGTCCCAGACCATCATCGCGCCGAGGGCCTGCGCCAGGACGCTCCAGGAGTACGGGGAGCCGTTCTCGGAGGAGATGACCCGGGCGATCTCCTCGTGGCGCGCGAGGATCCCGTCCTTGATGCGGGTGACGACCGCGAGCCGCTCGTCCAGCGAGAGCCGCGGCCAGGGCCCCTCGTCGAAGGCCTGCCGGGCGACGGCGACGGCCCGGTCGACATCGGCCCGCGAGGCGTGCGGCACCCGCCCGATGACCTCCTCCGTATGGGGCGAGATCACCTCGATGACGTCCTTGCCGAGGGGGTCGGTCAGTTCCCCGCCGATGAACAGCTGTCCGTGTTCCACGAGCTCGGCCATGGCCACTGCCTTCGTTTCTGACGGTGTTTCAGAAACTGATACCAGTTCTGGTTGAACTAAGCCAGGGCCGGAGCAGAATGGGCCCCCACCAGCGGATTTGCCGCCGATGGCATGCCGCGTGGGCCGCCTGTGGGCCGTCATTGCCTCCACGGGCGGCCCGATGCGTGCCGTCGACCGCAGATCCGCGTGCGGCTCTCGCTACTCGGCACCGCAAGCGCGGCCTGGCCGTTGACGTTCTGGGGCTGTGGGGCTGTGGGGCTGTGGGGCTGGTGATCGCAGTGGTCGTGGCGGCGCACGAGAACGCCGCCGGGATCGGGCTGCTGGACAAGGTTGCCGTCGACACGGACGCCGTGGAGAAATCTCTGGTCGGCCAGGGCTTCGGGAACGCCGTCGTCGCGCACGGGCAGAAGGTGAACATCGAGGTGGAGGTTGCTTGGCGCGACCCCGCGCGGACCGGGTTGGTTCCCCGGGCCAAGCGGTGGGCCGTGGAGCGCGCCTATGGGATCTCGGTGCTGTCCCGCAGGCTGGTGCGCGACTACGAACACCGGCCCCGCAGTCCAAAGTCGCGGGTGTACCGGGCGATGACCGCGGTGATACTGCGCCGGTTGACCGCGGTGACCACGCCGGCCCGGCACGCCGCATGACCGGCGGGGAGCTGACGCTCGGAGCGGTGCCGGCGCGGCTGGAGCAGTGGGGACGTCGAGGTCATGCTGGATGGTCGGGGAGCCGTAGGAGACCACGACCACGATCGTGCGGCCCTTGCCGGTAATTCCGGCCCGGTAGAGCGGGTCCAGGTTGTACGCGGTCCGGTACTGCAGCGGCGAGTAACAGCGCGACTTCACCTTCGCCAGGCAGTCCGAGGTCGACATCGGCGCGCTCACTCCCGACAGCGGATCCGCATCGGCGACGGCAGCCGCGGTCACAGGTATGCCTGGCGCAGGTACAGCGGAAAGGGCCGGCAGGGCGAAGAGCGCGGTTGCGAGCAGCACAGCCCTGGCGGCCCGGACATGAACAGCGAGATGGTCCATGAACCTCCTCAGGCGGTAAACCCTGATCCGAAAGTCGCACGGAACCGTGCGCCGGCGAATACCCTGATGCCGTAAACCGCCGCAAGGGGAGGAGACCCCCACAGGGATCTCTCTCCAGTACACAGGGATACGGCAGCCGCAGATAGCTGCTGCCGATTTTTCTCGCGCTACTGAAGGGCAACGAAGTCGGCGTGCGCCGGATCGACGACCTCGGGGTACGCCTGGGGCTTCTCCTGATCGGCCGGCGCCCGTCAGATGCTGGAAAGCAGCGTGGTCACGGGGCTTCGGTGCTGCTGGTGACAATCTGGCGTGGGTGAGAATCCGCGTGAACCGGGAGGTCCGCCCCGCGATCGCGCTGCCAGGCAAGCAGGGTGATCGCAACAATGGTCTGTACCGCCACGATGCATGCCAGCACCACGGGCGATTTGACGTCCAACAGCGCGATTGTCGCGTTGACGCCTAGGTGAACCGCTATCGACGCCGCAACCCCAGCGCGCTCGTAGGCGTAACCGGTCAGCAGTGCCATCGGGATGACGGTGAGCACGAACAGCACCCCGTTCCAGCTGATCAGACCGAATCCCGCCTGGAGGGTCCCGGTGATGAAGAACAGCGGCAGATGCCATATCGCCCAGACGACACCCAGCAGCAGGCCGGCCTGAAGGCGTCCGAACGACGCGCGCAGGCGTGGATATGCCGTGCCGCGCCAACCGGGCTCCTCGGACAACGGACCAGCGACCAGCATGCTGACGAAGAACGGCACGGGTCCGCCGATGTCCGATATCAGATTCCGCCCCTCTGCGAAACTCAGCGCGGGACCACCCAGGCGGTCCGCGAGCAGCGCGGCTGCCAGTACGGTTGCCGATGCCATCACCAGCAGGGGCAGCACCCAGCACAGCCGCATGCTCAGCCGGAGCCTCACCGTATGGGCGGGAGCGAGTTCACGGCGGCGGGAGCGGCGCACTCGGACCACGATCGCACCGAACACCGGGCCGAAGCCACCGAGCACGTAGGGAATGACGCTGGGGGAATTCTTCACCGATCCACCGAGTGCGATCGCGATGAGCCAGAAACCCCAGCTCGTCGCGAACGTGACAGCCCCGAAAACAACAAGGCTGCTTTTATGGCGAAGAGGGGTTGCGCTAGTCACACTTTTGCCTTTCACGGGTACTGCTTGGAGGTTTTTCTCATTCATTCCGGCGGCGGGATTAAAATACAACCGAATAATTCTCGGGAGTCGGCGCGGAACGATACGGCCGACGGCGAGTCCGGGAGCGACGAAACCAAATGCGCCGACCGGACGCTGCGCCCAGTCGGCACCCGGCCGGCCGGAATGGTCGGACCAGAGCCTCTCTGTCGCGTCAGGGAGAACCCGTTCGCTCTGCGGCGCGAATCTCCTGCGGCCGTATCCTGGAGGCGGCAGGCGAGCCGGTCGGCCCCCTGCGCGAGCAGGCCGGTGTCGACCGACTGGCGCAGCGGTCGGCGATGGGAGCGCACCGACGGACGACCAGGGCCGCGGCGCAGAAAGTGGGTGAGGTCGGGGATCCGGCGGATCTCGACCTCAGTCTCCGGGTGGGTGCCGAGGGGTAGGGCGTGGAGGGCACCCTCACTGTGCGCGACCACGCCAACGGAGTCGGCCCGAATGGCGGGGCGTCCGACCATGCGCGAGGTGCGGGGCGGCATCGTGCTGGTTGAGCCAGCCGCCCAGGGGCAGTCCGTTGTCCGCATGGCTGTCATGCCGACCTCCCGCATGCTCCGTGAGCCGTCATTATCAAGTTTGAGAATGTTATCGCATACGAGAAAGGTCGGTCCATGGCAACCGCGGACGTCCTTCTGCATCCCGTCCGGATGCGCATCCTGCAATCGCTGTTCGACGCCGATCCGCTGACCACCGCGCAGCTGCGTGAGCGCCTGCCCGACATCGCCCCGGCGACGATGTACCGGCACATCGCCGTACTGACCGAAGCGGGCGTGCTGGAGGTGGTGGACGAGAAACGGGTGCGCGGCACGGTGGAGCGCAGCTACCGGGTGTGCAAGGAAGAAGCGGTGGTCGACCCCGCCGCGCGAGCAGCGATGACGCGGGAGGACCATCTCCGGGCCTACACCACGTTCGCAGCATCGTTGATGGCGGATTTCGACCGCTACCTCGCCTACGAGGACGCCGATCCCAACGCGGACGGTGTGGTCTACCGACAGGCAGCGGTATGGCTGACCGATGAAGAACTGACAGCCCTGGTCGAGGAGATCGAGAGCTCGGTCCTCGCGCGGGTCGGCCACGCCAGGGATGGCGGCCGCGTACGTCGCGTCATCAGCCTCGTCGTCGTGCCGGACAAGCCCGCGTGAGCGGGGCACGCCGAGCGGGCGGCACACGTTCGCGAACTCCCACCTGCGGACGGCGGTGCGACGTGCCGGCATTGTGGGTCCTCGAATCATCGGTGTCGGTCTGTCGGCCGACCGTCCGCCATGGGTGGCTTCCCTTGCCGCAGCCCTGTGCTGGAGGCGCATCCACCCCGACAGACGTCCGACGCTCCTCGGGGTTGCGGGTCGGACGAGACGAACACTGGAGCGATCGAGTGATCTGCGTCACCAGGACCGGGTCAGTCCACGAATCGACCGGACGACCCCGCAGGTCAGAACTGGGAAGCACGCCCCACCGGCAACCGGTCCGGCCCTGGAAAAGCAGCGCGTTGACGATCTCCCGCATCCCGTACCGGCCCTGATGACCGCCGACCGAGGGGTGCGTACCCTTCCAACCTAGATGCCCACATATCGCCTTCTGACGGCTCGTCAGTTCTGGTTATAGTGGGCAAGGGTCATGGGCCGGTGGGGGCTTGGGGCCGTGGGACGGAGGACAGATGACGGAGATGACGGGGACGACGTTCGATCATGGCGGGGGTGTGCGGTCCCTGCGGGTCCCCATCCCGGACAACCCGCTCGGCCACACGCTCGTCTACGTCGTCGACACCGACCGCGGCCCCGTCCTGATCGACACCGGCTGGGACGACCCAACCTCCTGGGACGCGCTGTTCGCCGGTCTCACAGCCTGTGGCACGAGCGTCTCCGACCTCCACGGCGTCGTCATCACCCACCACCACCCCGACCACCACGGCCTCTCCGGCAGGGTGCGGGAGGCCTCCGGGGCGTGGGTGGCGATGCACGCGGCGGACACGGCGATCGTGCGCCGGGCGCGCGGAACCCGCCCCGACCGCTGGTACACGTACATGACGGAGAAACTGGCCGCCGCCGGCGCCCCCGAGGAACACCTCACCCCGCTGCGCACGGCCCGCCGCCGCACGCTCCCCGGCCTCTCCCCCGCCCTCCCCGACCGCGAGATCGTCCCCGGCGACCTCCTCCCCCTCCCCGGCCGCCGACTGCGCGCGATCTGGACCCCCGGCCACACCCCCGGCCATGTCTGCCTCCACCTGGAGGAGGACCACCCGGCCGGGCTCCCGGGCCGTGGCCGCCTCTTCTCCGGCGACCACGTCCTCCCCGAGATCACCCCCCACATCGGCCTCTACGAGGACCCCGACGACGCCACCGTCACCGACCCCCTGGGCGACTATCTCGACTCCCTCGAACGCGTCGGCCGCCTCGCCCCCGCCGAGATCCTCCCGGCCCACCAGTACCCCTTCACGGACGCCCCGGCCCGCGTGGCGGAACTCCTCACCCACCACGAGTCCCGCCTCACCGACCTCCTCGCCCTCCTCGCCACGCCCCTCACTCCCTGGCAGCTGGCCGAGCGCATGGAGTGGAACCGTCCCTGGGAGCAGATCCCCTACGGGTCCCGGAACATCGCCGTCTCGGAGGCGGAGGCACACCTGCGGCGGCTGGTGAAGCTGGGGCGGGCGGAGGCGGTGGCGGGCAGCGATCCGGTGACGTACGCGGCCGTGTAGGTCCGGTATGAGCGGCGCCGTTCACGACACGGATCCACGCAGTTCACGACTCCCCCCTACGGTGCCCTGACATCCCCGTCCCGGCACCCCTGGTGGCTTCCCCCATGGACCCCATCGAGCAGCTCCTCGCCGAACGAGCCTGCCAGCGCCTGCTCCTCGATCTCGTCCGCCGGCTGGACCTCGGCGGACCCGGCTCCGCGGCCGACCTGTTCACCGAGGACGCCACGTGGGCCTGGCCGGAGGGCGACCGTCTGGTCAAGGGCCGCGCCGCCCTGCGCGCCCACTACGACGCCCATCCCGCCGACTGCCACGCGCGCCGCCTGATGGCGGACGTACGGGTCCACGTGACGTCCCCGAACACGGCGCGGGCGACGTCGTACTTCACGACGTACCGCGTCGACGACACCCCGCCCTGTCCCCCTGTCCGGATAGGCCACTACGAGGACACCCTGCGCCGCACCCCGACCGGCGCCTGGCTCCTGGCGACCCGCACCCTGCACCTCCCCCACGACGGCCCGACCCCGCGCCTCTAGCGCCCTCGGCACCCTTGAACGGTGAACCGCCCCACATGACCCACATCACCTACTATCTGCACTAGTGGCATATTCCGCGCTTCACGCCCCTGCCGCCCAGGCCCCTGACCTGCGCATTGAGAGCCGGCTCACACGGCACCCGAAGTTCCCCAATACGACGAAAACTAGCAAATGGGATCTTTGCGGGCAGCTCCCGATCCTGCTTCTGTGGACGACGTCGCGCCGAGCTTCACAGCGACCCGACTGTCCCCGAGGAAAAGGTTCTCCGTGTCTGTGTCCGTCTCCGTCGTCCGTCGCATCGCAAGCCCGAAGAAGGCCCTCACCACCGTCGCCCTGGCCGCCGCCACCGCAGGCCTGGCCATGACCGCGGCTCCGGCCCACGCGGCGACCCCGGCGTCGCCCTCGAAGGCCCAGGCGATCGCGCACAGGATGATCCCGGACGCCGCGCAGTACAACGCCTTCTCCCACATCGTGAAGCACGAGAGCAACTGGGACGTCGACGCCACCAACGCCTCCTCTGGCGCCTACGGCCTCGTCCAGGCCCTCCCCGGCTCCAAGATGGCCTCCGCCGGCTCCGACTGGAAGACCAACGCCCAGACCCAGATCAAGTGGGGCCTGGACTACATGAACTCCCGCTACGGCAGCCCGGTCGGCGCCTGGAACTTCTGGCAGGCGAACGGCTGGTACTGAGCCCCGCCCACCACACACTGACGCGCGAAGGCGGCGGCCCCCGATCCCCGGGGCCGCCGCCTTCGCCGTTTCCTCACCGCGCCCCCCACCTTCGCGTGGTCCACTGACCCGATGCCCACCGAGCCTTCTGCCGAGGACCCCGAGGCGCGCGGCGTACGCCTCACCCCCGTCCTCCTCGTCCTGACCGTGGTCAGCGGTCTGATCGACGCGGTCAGCTACCTCGGCCTCGGCCATGTCTTCACCGCGAACATGACCGGCAACGTCGTCATCCTCGGCTTCGCCGCCGCCGGCGCCCCCGGCTTCTCGGTCCCGCACAGCGCGACCTCCCTGGCGTTCTTCCTCGCGGGCGCGACAACGGGCGGCCGGATCATACGGGGCACCGGCGCCGGCTCCCGCCGTACCTGGACCCGGGTCACCCTCGCCACCGAGACCGTCCTGCTGGCCGCCGCGGCCACCGTGGCCCACGTCACCGCGGAGGACGGCCGGCTCCACGTCTACGCCGTCATCGCCCTCACCGCCTTCGCGATGGGCCTGCGCAACGCGACCGTCCAGAAGCTGGCCGTCCCCGCCCTCACCACGACCACCGTCGTGACCATGACCCTGACCGGCCTGGCCTCCGACTCCCACGCGGCCGGCGGCTCGGGCGAGCGCTCACGCCGTCGCACGGCGTCCGTGGCGGCGATGTTCGCGGGCGCGGTCCTGGGCGCGGCCCTGGTCCTCCACCACGGCATCGCCGCCCCGCTGCTGCTGGCGGCGGCGATGTCGGGCGTACTGGCCGTGCTGGCCTCCGGCAGGGACTGACACACAGCGGTGCGGCAGGAGTCTCAGCGGTTGAGGTCGAGCACAGGCACAGCGTGCCCTTCGTATGCCTTCGGACGCACGGTGGCGACAGCCCCATCCGCACCCCACTCGGGCAGGTGACCGACGGCCTGGATCGCGGCACCGATCCCTGGAGGCACGCCGTCACGCTGCATCCGGGCGACGGCCAAGGTGGCCGGATAGTCCAGATCGACGGTGTGAAGGGACTCCAACTGCCCGACGTGCTCAGCGATTCCGAGATACTCGCGATCAGCTTCCAAGACCGACAGGGTGGGCACCCACAGACGGGTCTCCACCTCGAAGTCGGCCCAGTGGATGAGCGCGGACACCTGTCGATTACCCGACATCGCCACCAGAGTCGGCGCATCCAGCACAAGATGATGGAGGATCACGCGGCCTTCTCCTGCTGCCGGGCGAACACCTCCCGGACCTTACGCCCTATTGCGGCGCTCTCCTCGTCGGTCACCTCGACAGCGAAGTGCTCCGCAAGATACGCACGGGTCCGCTCCGCCCGCTCCCGGCGCTCCTCGTCGGTCAAGGTTGACTCAGCGAACTCCTGCACCAGAGAGCGGATCGAGGTTCCCCGTGACTCGGCGATCACCGCGAGGCGATCCCGCACCTCGGCGGGCACCCTGATCATCGCGTCAGACATGCCGGAAGTATACGACCACGTAAACAGCACTGTCGGCATTCCGCCAAACTCATGGCATCGGGACACGGGACCGGACCGGCGTCGCTGCGATACCGCCGGTCCGGGCGCGGTTGCCCCTCAGCCGGCGCTGACCCGCAGCTCCTTCACCCCGTTGATCCAGGCGGACCGCAGCCGCCGGGGATCGTCGACGAGCGACAGCCCCGGCATGGCGTCGGCTATCGCGTTGAAGATGAGGTTGATCTCCAGAACGGCAAGGGACTTCCCGAGACAGAAGTGCGGCCCGCCCCCACCGAACCCTAGATGCGGGTTCGGATCCCGGGTGACGTCGAACTCGTCGGGACGCTCGAACACCTCGGGATCGTGATTGGCGGAGGCGTAGAAAATGCCCACCCGATCCCCCTTCTTGATCAGCTTGCCGCCGAGTTCGGTGTCCTGGGTGGCGGTGCGCTGGAAGGAGACGACGGGCGTCGCCCACCGCACTATCTCCTCGGCGGCGGTGTCGGGCCGTTGCGCCTTGTACAGCTCCCACTGCTCGGGATGCGTGAGGAAGGCGTGCATCCCGTGGGTGATCGCGTTCCGGGTCGTCTCATTCCCAGCCACAGCAAGCATGAGCACGAAGAACCCGAACTCGTCGGAGTTCAGATTCCCCTCGTCCTCGGCCGCCACCAGCGTGCTGACGATGTCCTGGGCGGGACACTGCTTCCGCTCCGCGGCCATGTTCATCGCGTAGGCGAGCACCTCGGCAGCGGACTGCGCCCCGACCTCCTGAGTGATGGCGTACTCGGGATCGTCGTACGCGATCATCTTGTTGGACCACTCGAAGACCTTGCCCCGGTCGTCCTGGGGGACGCCGATCAGCTCGGCGATGGCCTGCAGCGGCAGCTCGCAGGCCACGGAGGTGACGAAGTCGAAGGGCCCGTCGTGCGCACGGGCGCCGTCGACGATGCCCTGCGCCCGCTGCCGCAGCCGCTCCTCGAGCCCCCGGATGGCCCGGGGCGTGAACCCACGCTGCACGATCTGCCGCACGCGCGTGTGCTCAGGCGGGTCCATGTTCAACAGAATGAACCGCTGAGCGTCGATCGACTCCCGGGGGATGTGCTCGTTGAACCGGATGATCGCGGTGTTGAGGTAGGAGGAGAAGATCTCGGGGTGGGTCGAGACGTACTTGACATCGGCATGCCGGGTGACGGCCCAGTACCCCTCGTCCTGGAAGCCGGCGACGTTGCCCGACTGCGGGATCCAGCGGACCGGCTCTGCGGTCCGCAGCTCGGCGAACTCGGGGAGGGGCACACGGTGTTGCAACAGGTCGGGGTCGGTGAAGTCAAACCCGTCGGGAAGCGCTGGACAGGGCATCGGCGGCTCCAGCCATCGAACTTTCCATCTGACGGTTCATCAGAAATAGATTGTCGTGAAGGTAGTTCAGACCCCTGAAGGCTGCAAGACCCTTGCGGTGACGCACATCACGTCCGCAGACTGCTCGGAAGAACTAGAACACGTACTAGTTCCTCGGAGGAGGATCCGCACCCATGGCCGCCGAACCCGTGATCGTGGAAGCAGTACGCACCCCTATCGGCAAGCGCGGCGGCGCGCTCGCCAACCTGCACCCCGCCTACCTCCTGGGCGAGACCTACCGTGAGCTCCTGGGCCGCACCGGCATCCCCGCCGACGCGGTGGAGCAGATCGTCGGCGGCACCGTGACCCACGCCGGCGAACAGTCGATGAACCCCGCCCGCACCGCCTGGCTGACGATGGGCCTGCCGTACGAAACGGCGGCGACCACGGTCGACTGCCAGTGCGGCTCCTCGCAACAGGCATCGCACATGACGGCGAACATGATCGCGGCCGGCGTCATCGACGTAGGCATCTCGTGCGGGGTCGAGGCGATGTCCCGAGTCCCCCTCGGCTCGGGCTCGAAGCACGGCCCCGGAAAGCCGTTCCCGGAGGAGTGGAACGTAGACCTCCCCAACCAGTTCGAGGCGGCGGAGCGCATAGCCCGCAACCGCGGCCTGACGAGGGAGAACGTGGACGAGTTGGGCCTCCTCTCCCAATCCCGCGCGGCGGTGGCCTGGTCGGAGGAACGCTTCAAGCGCGAAACCTTCGCCGTCCAGGTCCCCACCACGGAGGAGGAACAGACAGCAGGCCAGGGCATGTGGCGCCTGGTCGACAAGGACGAGGGCCTACGCGACACCTCGGCCGAGGCGTTGGCTGGGTTGAAACCGGTGATGCCGACTGCGATCCACACGGCGGGCAACTCGTCCCAGATCAGCGACGGCGCGGCGGCGATCATGTGGTCGTCGAAACGGATGGCAAGGGCACTGAAGCTGCGCCCCCGCGCACGGATCGTGGCCCAGGCGCTGGTGGGCGCGGACCCGCACTACCACCTGGACGGGCCCATCGACGCGACACGAGCGGTCCTCGGCAAGGCAGGCATGACGCTGAAGGACATCGACCTGGTCGAGATCAACGAGGCGTTCGCGTCAGTGGTGTTGAGCTGGGCGAAGGTCTTCGGGGCCGACCTGTCGAAGGTCAACGTGAACGGCGGGGCGATCGCCCTGGGCCACCCGGTCGGCGCGACGGGCGCCCGCCTCATCACCACGGCCCTTCACGAACTGGAGCGCACGGACAAGGAGTTCGCCCTGATCACGATGTGCGCGGGCGGCGCGTTGGCCACCGGCACGATCATCCAGCGGCTGTAGCCGCTGCCGTCCAGTTGAGAAAGTCCGAGAACGCGGCGGGCCGAAGCGTGACGATCGGCCCCGCCGGGTTCTTGGAGTCGCGTACGGCGACGGTCTTGGGGTTTTCGGCGATCTCGACGCAGTTGCCGCCCTGGTCGCTGCTGTAGCTGGACTTACGCCAGATGCTGCTCTCCATAGCGTTCCTCCATCACTCGCCGGATCAGTGCCGCCGAATCCTTGAGGGAAAGGGCGGCGGCTTGCAGATGATCGTAACGGAGCGAGCAGCCCTTGACGGTGTCCGGGTTGGCGCTGGGATGCGCGCTGCCATAGCCCTCCGTATAGACGATGGCCGGGTCGCTGGAGAAGCGATAGATGTCGAACGAGCCTGTCAGTCCCGCGTGTGCTCCAGCCGCGAACGGCAGCACCTGGATGTTGATCCGGGGGTTGTTCTGGAAGGACAACAGGTGGGCCAGTTGCTCGTGCATGGTCTTGGGGCCACCGATTTCCTGATGCAGAGCGGCCTCAGCGAGGACGACCCAGAAGAGCGGTGGTTCGCCCTTCCCAAAGATCCCCTGACGGGCCAGCCGGATGTCGGTGCGGTCGTCCAGATCCGCGTCATCGATCGCCCCCAGCACAGCACGGGCATACGCCGGGGTCTGCAGAAGCCCAGGAACCATCCCGATCTCGAACGAGTAGATCTCGGTGGCCCGCGCTTGGAGCTCAGCCACCTGCCTGAACCAGGCCGGAAGTTGACTCCGCAGGACGAGCACGACGAGCCGGGAGAAGAGACCACCCGCCCCGAGAGCGGCATCCACGCGCTCACTGAACTCAAGCGTGGGAACTTTCCTCGCGGTCTCGATCTGCCCAACCAGCGAGCCGGTGTAGTTGAGCACATCTCCCATCTGCTTCTGCGTGAGACCCGCGGCCTCCCTCAACCGCCGCAGCTCAAAGCCGTAGTAGTCGAGCGGCGAAGCACCGGGATCGAGGACGTTGATGTGCACCACGAGAGGCCCCCCACAACGGAACGCGTTGTATCCAACCGATAGCCCAGAGTAGTCGAAGTGGGTCACTCTCATACCGTGAACGGATACTTCCCCTCGATCTACGCCTCGCCGGTCCCCACCCAGTACCGCATGACCCTGACGGCCGGCGCCCACTCGGCCCGCCACATCCGCCGCATCATCCGCAGCTTCCTGGAGGACTGGAACCTCCAACCCCTGACGGACCCGGTCGAGTTGGCGACAACGGAACTGATCGCCAACGTGATCCGCCACGTCCCGGACCACCACTGCACGTTCCTCCTCCTGAAACGCCGGGAGGGAGTCCGCGTGGAGGTAACCGACAACCACCCGGAACTCCCCACTCCCCCAACGACCTTGGACCTGGAGTCGGAGTCCGGCCGGGGTCTGTTCCTCCTGGACGCGATGGTCGACAGGTGGGGAGTGTCACCGGCATCCGGGGGTGGAAAGACGGTGTGGTTCGAGTGCGACCAACCACGATGCGTTGTGAGCGGCCAGGGGCGGTAGACCGCAGTCTGGGATGATCGTGCGGTGAGTGATGCAAGGCTGCTGGCCACGGAGGCCGTTGAGTCACACGTCCGGGCGTTCTTCATGGGGCACACCGTGGAGGTCGACGACTACGACCTCGGACCGGAACGGCGACAGGTGATGCCCAATCTGCGGGTTCTCGTTGTGGAACCCGGCTCCCGCAGCGACAGCTGGACCTATGTGACTGCCGGGTGCTGGGCCTCGATGGAGAAGCACGGTCACGGACTTGAGTTCGTCATGACTGCCCACGTCCGCGACCAGCGGTTCATCGAACTCATGGCGATGATTGCCTACTACCACTGCGGAGGGCATCAACTCGACCTGGCGCACAGCATGCCGATTGGTGAACCGTGGGTGCCGGGTTCGACCTGCGACCATCTTCTGATCAGCCTGCCCTATCTCCACGGCCCCGGCCTTGAACATTGTCCGCTGCCTGGAGGACACGCCCGCATCCTATGGACCCTGCCGGTGACCGCGTCTGAGATCGAGTTCCGCAGGCGTCACGGGCACGAGGCGTTGGAGCAGCTCTTCGATGAGGCAGAGATCATCCCCACCGATCCCTTCAGGGCATCGGTCGTCTGAGCTCCAGGCCTCCAGCGGCAACCGCTTGTGATGAGTGAAGGACCCGCCCGGCCGGTGCCCGGCAACCGGAACCACTGCAAGGCGTGGGAACTGTCCGGTACGAAGCACGGTCGGCAAGACCACGGTGTGCTCGCGCGCGTGGAGTACGCCATCGCCCGGATGGAGAGCTGGAAGATCTTCCGCGTGTCCGCGCCAGCCATCGCCGGAGGGCACCGAAACCCGGTGTAGGACCATTCGGCATCCGAGCTGGTACCTCCACGCGCAGGATCTCGTCCGTGGGGCGCGTGGGAATTTTGACCACGATCGTGTCCTCGTCCACGCGGGCTCCGAAGAGCGGGAGCTCGGGATGCGACAGGCCAGGCCGCACCATGTCCTTTGCCCCGACACGACCGGCGGGCCATTGTTCCTGACGGGGAGGGCGTCGAAACAGGGGGAGTTCGCGTCGCCGCTAGGGTCGTTCAGTAGCGAGAAGCATGAGCGCCTCGTCACACAGCTCCATTCGGGAGTCCTACACGCACGGCGGCAGGTACAGGCTCGCGACACACGGCTGAACCCTTCACGCGGCCAACGCGCCCCCGAAGACGGGGAGATTGCGCATCACGGCCCAGCCGACGACCACGGCAAGCACCGCACGGGCACACCACACGGGAAGAACCCGTGGGCCTGACCTCCCGGTGATAGCGCGCAGCCACACCACGACGGCGAACGGCAGGAAAGCGACCAGGAATGCGTTGTAGTCCACCGCCGCCACCAGATGGCCGTGGGTCAGCTCGTACAGCGCACGCAGGGTTCCACAGCCCGGACAGTCGAATCCCGTGAGGCCCCGGAACGGGCAGGTGGGGAACCGGCCCGGGCGCGTGGGGTCGAGTAGTGCGGCGGCGAGGGTGACCGCCGCCAAGAGGCCGCCGCCGAGCCATGCTTCAAGGGCGGAGCGTCGGCGCAGTGAGTTCATGGCGCGGGCATGTATTCGGTGGAGGTGTCCGACACGCTCACCGCGATGATGATGATGATCAGCCAGAACACAACAGCGAGCCCAATGCTCACGAAGATGAGGATCCGGGCTCTCCGTGACGCCTCGACAGCTCCCTGGTATTCGCCCGCGGTGTTCTTGGCCGAGACCTGTGAGGCGAAGACGATGGCCGCGATCCCGGTCGGCAGGAAGCACAGAATGGTGACGAGGATGGCAGGGGTCATGTATGACTCGGGCGCCGGCCTCTGTGGCGGGTATTGGTGCCCCCAGGTCGGCTGGGAGTGCGGGGGCTGTTTCCGTTGCGGTTGCTGAGGAGGAGTGGAGAAGGAATGGCGTTCCGATCCCAGAGGGTCTGGCCCCCAGCCTTCTTCGGGCGATGGCTGTTGATGCTTGTCTGCCATGGCTGACTGCCCTCCTCCGGATCCGGGTCTCAGCTGGGGACCCACATGGTGTGCCGGGAGTCCCAGGTCCAGTTCTCATTGCGGGCGTCCAGGCCGACGGCCTGTTCGTACGCCCGCTCCGGAAGGTCCGTGGTGAACGTGACCCGACCGCCTGTCGACATCTCGAAAACCACGCTTTCCGGTGCTTGTGTCCCATCCGCAGTCGGCTTCAACAGCCGGTCCGTGAATGCCTTCAGCCCTCTGTGGGCCTCTTCGGCGAGCTTCTGGAAGATGGTTCGCAGGAATGGCTCCATGACGGCTGTCGTCACGAGCACCAACACGACGTCGGCCGCTCCCCTCCGGGTCGGAAGCAGCATGCAGGTGGTGTCGATTCCGGTTGCACGCAGAAGGTCCTGCCCCTCCTCGGCCGGATTGGCAGGCAGAGACAAGGGCCAGAGGATCTCGACCTTGAGGTCTGTCATGGTGCGGCTCCCTATTCGACCATCCAGTCGGGCAGTTCCCAGCGTTCGACTGTGCCCGTGCGGGTGGCGGTGACGAGTCCCTTGTCGTCTTCGAGGAATGCAAGCCCCACAGGCCTGCTGGCAAGCTTCGACACAGGTGAAGCCTTTCCGGTGTACACGTTCCGGATGGCCACCTTGCCTCGTTGATGGGCCATCGCGACCCCTGGACATTCGGCGGCGAACGCCAAATGGTAGGCGGGGCGCCCGGGTTGCGTGCGCCAGAGGAGGTGGCCATCCCAGGTCCACAGGCGCACCCGGCCGTCCAGGCAGCCGACGGCGAGAAGATCTTCCGTGACAGCGAGAGAGAGGACGGGCTGAGGGTGGCGCCATTCCATGACGGGCAGCCCCCGAACGTTCAGTTGTCGTACCACGCCGTCTCCGCAGGCCACGACTAGGTGTCGGTCTCCTGGCGCGAAGCTGACGGGTCCGAGGGGGGAGTTCTGGCCCGCGGACCATACTGCGGTCTCTTTCGGTGAGCAGACGTACAGGTCCCGCACCCGGGCGCCGAGCGCGTCGTAGACGTGGATGCGGTTCCCCGCGGTCAGCGCGAGCCAGTGGCCGTCAGCGCTGAAAGCGACGGCGTCGCCCTGCCCTCCAGCGGTCATGACGCGCACGGGCATCTCGGTCTTCAGGTCCCAGATGACCACCGTGCCGTCCTTGTGCCGGCTCGCCACGTGCCGTCGCCAGGGGCTCCAGGCAAGGCGCACCGGTTTCTCGCGCTGCACGGGCAGGCACTGGGCCACCAGTTCACCCTTCGCTGTTTCGAGGACCCGGATCGCGCCGTCCTCGCAGGCCGCGGCCAACAGGTCTCCCGGCCCGAGCGCCACATGCCCACAGGGCCCGACCTCAGCGAGTACATCGATCCTCTTGGGCGGCGACCGCGTGGGTTCCGTGGTCGGCGGCGAATCCTGCGGCGTATTCCTCACCGGCGATGTTTTCGGCGATGCGAAGATCTGGGGCGTGTCGGACGCGAGGAAAAGCACGGGGGTAGCCCACTCCAGACTACCCAGGCGCACTTTCACATCGTCGCGGGCGAGCGTCACCGCCTGGTCCACCGGAATTCCTTCGGCGATCCGCTCGTAGAAGGAGGAGGCGAAGGTGAAAGCGGCACGGTCGGTGATCTCGTACTGCATCGCAACCACGGCCGGCACTCCTGCCGCCATCAGAGCGGCGGCGGTACTCGTGAAGGCGCTCTCCGGCCCGCTCACCGCGGACTCGCAGGCGTTCAGCACGACGAGACGCAGATGGGGGCCGGCTGCGATCAGCCGCCGGAGATCGCTGGCATGGAGGCGCATCGCCGAACCGTCGTCGCCGGAGAGTTGGATGTATCCCTCGGCACCCGCCTTGTCGAATCCGCCGTGGCAGACGCAGTGGAGAACATGCCACGTGCCCGTTTTCAGCGCGCTTCTGAGGTCCTGCCACCGGTCTCCCGCCAGCCAGTGAACGTCCACTTTTTCCGAGCTGTCCCGCCGCAGGACCTGCGCGATCCGGTCTCTCTCCTGTTGCGCTTCCAGTGCCGGAAGATCGTCCGGAAGCGCCGAGATACCGAGCACTCGGAGCGGGAGGGTAAGCGGCATCGGGGTTGTGCGATTCATGAGCCGCAAGTCTCGTACGATCGGTACATGCAGGGCAAGGTAGTCATCGTAAGCCGGGTCGATCATGTACTCCCACGGAATACGAATCACCTGCGGTCCGTCCGTTCGCAACAATACACGAACCGATTTCCCCTGCTCTTTGGCGCGGATTCTGCACAGATCGAACTGAGTGAATATCTTGTCCCTCAGAATTGTCCTGGTCAATAGATTTCCGAATTCGCGCGCCGTCTTCTCCGGTACTGACGCACCACGCACAATGTTCATGCTGTACGACTTCACCAGGGATTTTTCCACCCCATCCAGCTCGGATTGCATTTCACTCTCCGAACAGGGTGGCGACACCCGCATGCTCGCTTCACCGAACTCAGATGAACACTGAACGATCCACTCGGTGTCGGTTTCAATGATTTCGAGCCGAAACGGCAGATCTTCCATTCCCGCCACCTCCGACCCCCACAATTACAGTGCACACCCGATACTTCGGGGCGTCCACTCGGCAGTCGGGCGGTGCGGGATCAGCTCGGCGTGGGTTCCTTCTCCGCCGGGATCAGTTCGGATCGCTTCATCGGCGCCGCCTCCCCCGCCCGTGGGCCCATCAGGGCGTAGGAGAGGCCGAAGCCCGCCAGGACCACCACCGCGCCGCCCGCCGCGTCGAGGACCCAGTGGTTGCCCGTTGCGACGATCGCCGTGACCGTGAAGAAGGGGTGCAGGAGGCCCAGGGCCTTCATCCACCACTTGGGGGCGACGATCGCGATGACCAGGCCGCACCAGAGGGACCAGCCGAAGTGGAGGGAGGGCATCGCCGCGTACTGGTTCGTCAGCGCGGTGAGCGTGCCGTAGTCCGGCTTGGAGAAGTCCTGGACGCCGTGGACCGTGTCGATGACGCCGAGGCCCGGCATCAGGCGCGGCGGGGCCAGCGGGTAGAGCCAGAAGCCGACCAGGGCCAGGAGGGTGGCAAAGCCCAGGGACGCGCGGGCCCAGCGGTAGTCGACGGGGCGGCGCCAGTAGAGGACGGCCAGCACGGAGAGCGGGACCACGAAGTGGAAGGACTCGTAGTAGAAGTCGAAGAAGTCGCGGAGCCAGCCGACCCCGACCACCCAGTGGTTGACCGCGTGCTCGATGTCGATGTGGAGGAAGCGCTCGATGTCGAGGATCTCCCGGCCGTGCGCCTCCGCGTCGGCACGGCCCTCGGAGTTCGTGCCACCGGTCGCAGCCAGGCGGACCTGCTGGTAGGCGGCGTACGTGACGCGGATGAGGAGGAGTTCCAGGAGGAGGTTCGGGCGGGTCAGGACGCGCTTGAGGAACGGGAGCAGGGGGACCTGCTTCCAGCGGGCCGGGACCGGAGGCGCGTAGTCCGTGGGGATGGGCGATCTGTAGTACGGGGAGGTGCGCGGGAGGAAGGGGATGAGGGTGGCCGCGGCGACGGCTGCCAGCAGGACGACGTTGTCACGCAGGGGGTAGAGGGCCGGCATGTTCGGCAGCATCATCTTCGCCGGGAGGGTCATGGTGATGACGACCGCGACCGGCCAGACGTAGCGGTCCGAGGCCCGCTTGCCGACCCGGCCGACCACCGCCGGCAGCAGCCAGAGGAGCTGGTGCTGCCAGGTGGTCGGGGAGACGGCGATCGCCGCGCAGCCCGTCAGGGCCACCGCGAGCAGGAGCTGGCCGTCGCGTGCGTAGCGGACCGCCCGGCGGACGCCGAGGACGGCGATGGCCGCGCCCAGCGCCAGGAACAGGCCGATCTCCAGCGGGCCGGAGAGGCCTAGGCGGAGCAGGGCGCCGTGCAGGGACTGGTTGCCGAGGGCATCGGCCTTGCCGCCCAGGCCCACGCCCGCCATGTGGTGCACCCAGTAGGTGTACGAGTCGTGCGGCAGCGCCGCCCACGCGAGCACCGTGGCTCCGGCGAAGGTCGCCCCCGTGGCCGCTGCCGCCCGGCGACGGCCGGTGAACCAGAGCAGCGCCGCGAAGAGCAGGACCGTGGGCTGGAGGGCCGCCGCCAGGCCGATCAGGGCGCCGGCCGCCCGCCAGTCCCGTACCGCGAAGCAGCCGAGGAACACGAGCAGGACCGGGATGATGCTGGTCTGGCCCAGCCAGAGGGTGTTGCGGACCGGCAGGGAGAGCATCAGCAGGCTGATCGCGACCGGGGCCGCCAGCAGGGCCGTACGTCTGGTGACCGGCTGCGGCAGGGCCCGCGCGATGACCAGGCCGAGGGCCGCGACCAGCAGCAGCGTGCCGAAGGTCCAGCCCCAGCCGAGGGCCTGTTCCGCCGCTCTGGTGAGGGGTTTGAGAACCAGCCCGCCGAACGGCGTGCCGGTGAACTGCGTGGAGTCGTAGAGCGAACCCTTGACGTGCAGCACGCCGTTCGGTCCGACCCAGGTCTCCAGGTCCGTCAGCCGTTCTCCGCGCGGGGTGCCCAGGACGACGGCCACCTGGCGTACGGCGAGGACCGCCGCGACCAGCCAGAGGCCGAGGCGGGCCGCGCGCAGGCGCGCCTTCGCCGTGCCGACCGCCGTCGCCCCGAAGACCCCTGTCGGTCGCCCGCTGTGCTCCGCATTCGCCACGCCTCGTAGGCCTCCCGCCCCGTTCGTGCCACGCGTCCGTTGCGTGGATTTTCCCTTGACGAACCCTATGGGCTCGCACCGCCCCCGAAGAGAGACGCAGGCCACCCCCGCTTCACCTGACGTCGGCCCTCCTTTTGTCCGGAAGACGATAGTGCGCCGGGGGCGAGGTTGCCTCCGCAGGGCGCGATGTCGGTCACAGCGCGGCCGGAACCCGCACTTCACACGAACGGAATCAGCGATTCGGCCGTACCGTCGTACGCCGCTGTTGACGGCAGCAAACCCCCCTAGGGGCTGGTAGGGCGCCATGGGTGACGGCGGCAGAGGGCGGCGTAGCGCGGCATAGGGCGGCAGGCCGCGTACGGCCGGTGGGCGAGGGACGACGAAAGGGCTGCGGCACATGATCGGCTTGGTCGGGGCGACCGCTCTCGCTTCAGTGCGGGGGCGCGAGAGACGGCGGCGGGACGCGGCGCGCACTCCCGCGCGGGGCGGACGGGTGTGGGCTCGGGTCGTGGGCGTGCTGCTCGCGCTGCTCGGGGTCCAGCTCGGCTCGCTCGTCGCACCGGCGTACGCCTGCGCCTGCGGTGCGCTGCTCCCGGGCGACGAGCGGCAGCTCACGGTCGGCCGGGAGGTGTCCGTGGTGCGCTGGGACGGCGAGCAGGAGCAGATCGTGACGAGCCTGACGGTCCGCGGGGACGCCGAACGGGCCGCCTGGATCATGCCGGTGCCGCGCCGGGCCACGGTGGACCTCGGCGACACCGAGCTCTTCGAACAGCTGGCCGCCGCCACCGCGCCCGTGCAGCGGTCCCGCAGCCACTTCTGGCCGCAGGACGGCGACTGGCCGCTGACCACCGGCGACGGCGGGGGCGGTCCGCCGCCCCCGCCGGGCGGCAACGCGGACGTGGGCGTGGTGGGGCGCGAGCGGCTCGGGCCGTTCGACGTGGCCCGGCTGACAGCCACGGATCCGGCCGCCCTGGACGACTGGCTCAGTGCGAACGACTTCACCTTCCCGCCGCGTCTCGAGACCGCCCTCAAGCCGTACGTCGAGCGGCGCTGGGAGTACGTCGCGGTCAAGCTCGTCCCGGAGACCGCCGGCGCGGCCCTCGACGGCGTCCTCGAACCGCTGCGCCTCACCTTCGCCGCCGACGCGCCCGTCTACCCGATGCGACTGTCCCAACTGTCGGCCACCCCGCAGTCGCTCGGCCTGTACGTCCTCGCCGCGCACCGCATGGAACCGGCGTCCCGGATCGGCGGCGACCGGCCCCGGGTCACGTTCGCGGGGCGGATCGGTACGGCGACACGCGGGCCGCTGGGCGAGCTGGCGGCGGACACACCGTTCCTCACGGCCGTGTCCCAGGAGTTCCCGCAGCCCTCGGCGATCTCCGGGGACCACACCCTGCGCCGGGCGGCCACGGACGCCCCGTTCCAGCAGGTGATCTACGAGGACCATCTGCTGCGGGTGCTCGGTGTCCCGGTGTGGATGCTGACGGTGATCGGCGGGCTCGCTGCGCTGACCACGGCGGTGGTCACGGTCGGCCTGCACGGCAGCAGGCTCCGGCGGGTCAGCAGGGGGGCTGAGACCGGGCCGAGCCCCAGGCATGCGTACGGCCATCTCGGCCATCTCGGCCACCTCGGCGAGGCCGACAGTTTCGGCGGCCTGGCCGGCAGTCCCGGCGAACCCGGTGAACCCGGTGAACCCGGCGGCACCGGCGGCACCAGCGGCACCAGCGGCACCAGCGGCACCAGCGATCCTTATGGTCCCGGCCAACCGGGCAGCCCGGGCCGGCCCGACAGTTCCGGGCGGCCCGGCCAACCGGGCCGGTTCGCTCGGCCCGGTCAACCTGGCCGGCCCAGCCCCTCCGGGCACCCGGGGGATCCCGGAACTCCCGGGAGTCCCGGCCACTCCGGTCGCCCCGGCCAACAGCCCACTGCGATGCCTCCCGTGCCCCCGGGGCGGGCCAGGCCGGGCAGCCCTCCAGTCGCCTCGCCGTGGCGCCGTACGCCGATCGTGCCGCCGATGCCCGCCACCCGGCCTGCCGTACGGCCCGCCGTACGGCCCACCACCGGCGCCGTGCCGCCACCCATGCCGGCCACCCCGCCCCCGACGGCCGCCGCACCACCGCCCTCCCCCGCCGTGCCACCGCGCTCCCCCGCTGTACCGCCGCCTTCGCCCGCCGGGACGCCCAGGTCTCCCGCCGTGCCGCCCATGCCCGCCGCTGCCCCGCCGCCCCCCATGCCCACCAAACCGCCGACCTCCGCCAAGCCCTTCACCCAGCCGGTGATCTCTAGGCCGAACGGGTGAATCGCCGTCGGGCGCGGTCCGCGAGGGGAGCGGGTGGGAACCCGCACACGGGCGAACCCGTTTCACGGGTAGTCACCGGTTCTGCCCACAGGTAGTCACCGGTTTCCATCTAGGACTTGAGACCAGGACTGAGAGGCAGAGCCCATGAGCGAGTCGCGGGTCTGGGACGCCGTAGACACCTACTTCACGTCCCATCTCGCCCCGGACGACGAGGTGACGGAGGCCGCGCTGCGCGACAGCGAGGCCGCCGGGCTGCCGCACATCGCCGTCACGGCGAACGAGGGCAAGCTGCTCCAGCTGCTGGCCGAGATCCAGGGGGCGCGGACGATTCTGGAGATCGGCACGCTCGGCGGCTACAGCACGATCTGGCTGGCCCGCGCGCTCCCGGCGGACGGCCGGCTGGTCTCGCTGGAGTACGAGCCGAGACACGCCGAGGTCGCCGTCCGCAACATCGCCCGCGCGGGCCTCGACAAGATCGTGGAGGTGCGGGTCGGCGCCGCCCTGGACTCGCTGCCGTCGCTGGCCGACGAGAACCCTCCCCCGTTCGACCTGGTGTTCATCGACGCCGACAAGGCCAACAACCCGCACTACCTGGAGTGGGCCCTGAGACTCACCAGCGCGGGCAGCCTGATCGTCGTCGACAACGTCGTACGGGAGGGGCGGGTCGTCGACGACAGCGACGACGCGAGCGATGACGTACGGGGCACCCGCGCCGCGATCGAGCTGATCGGCTCGCACCCCCGGCTGAGCGGCACGGCCATCCAGACGGTGGGCACGAAGGGCTACGACGGTTTCGCGCTCGCACGCGTCCTGGCGTAGCTCCTCCCGCCCGCCGCCCCCTCCCCCGGCTCTACTCCCCGCCCCGCGGCTCTACTCCTCGTGGTAGAAGCCCACGTTGACGCTGCGCGGCCCGGTGCGGTCGACGACGACGATCTCGCCGGAGCCGCCGCGCGGCAGCGGCACGGTGCCGCCGTAGGCGATCTGCTGCGCGTACTCCCCGACGATCAGCCGCACTTCGGACGAGGGCTCGTCCTGCGAGCCGCGCAGCCAGCAGACCTGCCAGGTGCCCTCGGGGCCGCACAGGAACTCCAGGTGCACCCGGGAGACGAACAGCCAGTCCTCGGGCGTCACGAGACGGCACACCGCCTTGTCCCGGCCCACCCGCAGCACGGCGCCCGGGTCACTGGGCGCGTCGGCCATGAGCATGCCGGCCGTGGCACCCTCTTCCGTCCCGGAGACGGAGGCCATGGTGAGTTCGAGCACGTGCGCTCTCCTTCGTGAATGATGGCTGGACCAGCGGCTGAACAGCGTTTGCACAGCCGGGGCATGATAAATCGCCCGGGCCTGTCGCGTCCGGCACAATGGAGGCATGACCGAGCGAAAGCCACCGGGAGTTCCGTTCGAGTCCTGGGTCGACAAGCAGATCCAGGACGCGGAGCGGCGCGGCGAGTTCGATCAACTTCCGGGTGCGGGGCAGCCGTTGCCGCCGGCCCTCGAAACGTCGTACGACGAACTCTGGTGGATCAAGCGAAAGATGGCCCGCGAGGGCCTCTCCGTCCTGCCGCCGGCCCTCGCCCTGCGCAAGGAGGCCGAGGACGCCCTCGCTGCGGCGTACTCGGCCTCGTCGGAGCGGGTCGTCCGGAAGATCATCACGGACGTCAACGTCAAGCTCCGGGACATGATGTTCAAGCCGCCGCCCGGCCCCCCGCTGGGTATGCAGCCGTACGACGTGGAAGCGGTCGTACGGGAGTGGCGGGAGCGCCGGGCGGCGGCTGAGGCCCCGGGTGACCGGAGCGAGGGGTCGAGCGGCGGGTCACACGTGTAGCAGCCTCTCGGTCAGCTCGCGGTAGTCCCGCAGGGCCAGCCGGAGTTGTTCGGTGTCGGTGTTGCTCGCGTCGATGTTCCTGGTGGACGTGTCGCCGTTGTCGGCCGACTGCTGCCAGGAGCCGCGCAGGCTGCGGCGGCGGCTGTTCATGGCCTCGGTGACGCGGGTGGCCAGCTCCTCCAGGACACGGTCGGCCTCCGTCACGGCGTCCCGGGGGCCGTCCACGAACCCGACGACGGCGTGTTCCATGCGGGCGGCGAGCTTGTCGCACTCGTCACGCGAGACGAGCGCCGAGCCCTTCACGTCGGTACCGGCGGTTGTTCCGCTTCCGGTTCCGGTTCCGGTGGTGCTCCTGGTTCCGGTTCCGGTGGTGCTCCGGGTATCGCTTCCGCGAGCCGCGCTCGTGCCGGTGCCGGTGCCGGTACCGGTGTCGGTGTCGGAGCCGGTGCCCCGTCCGGCGCTCGGGACGGCGCCGCTTCCGCGGCGGGCGGCGATCTCGTCGACGTTGCCACCGTCGACATGGCCGTCCTTGCCACCGTCGACGTGGCCGTCCTTCACAGCCGCGCCGTCCTTGCCGACGGCCGGTGCCCCGCCCCTGGTCCCCGGTGCCGTGCCCGTCGTGCCCGTCGTGCTCCTCGTACTCCTCGGGTCTGTCGTGCCCCTCGTGTCCGTCTCGTCCGTCGTGTCCCGCATCTCACTCATCCTTCGGTCGTCCGGCATCTCGTTCATCCCTCCTTCGTCTGCTGGCGGTGGGCGCCCCACGGCAGGTGGCGGGCCGAGCGCGAGCGGGAGTGGTCCTCCCGGACCGCCGGGCCCGACGTCCGGGCGCGATGGCGGCCGGGCTCGCCTCGGGACGAGCCGATCAGGTCGCCGAAGAGGGCGCGGGCCTCGACCATGGCGGCCCGCAGGTCCTCCGTGCCGGGCGCGTCCGCGTCACGCGAGCCGCCGGTCCGTACCCGGGCCGCGCTGTGCACGCGCCGGTAGCCGTGCACATGGTCCGCGTGGTGCACGGAGAGCGCGGCGAGCTGCTCCTCGTACTGGGCGCCGTCGGGGAAGCCGCGCGCGCCCGCCACCTCGGCGAGCAGTTGGTCTGCCTCGGCGACCGCCGTCCTCGGCGAGTCGACGAAGCTCTCCTGGGCGGCCGTCCAGCGGGCCTCGAACCGCTCGCGCTCCGCGGGCTCCAGCGGGCGCTCGTGCAGTCCACCGTGCCGCTCCACGAGGGCACCGAGTTCGTCCTCGGCCGCCTTGACGTCCCCGTTGTGCCGGGCGACGGCCCGGTCGTACTCGGGCCCGAAGCGCCGCTTCAGGCCGTGTCCGCCGTGCGGACCACGGGCCCGTACGGCGAGGATCGCCACGACGGCGACTACGGCCGCCGCAGCCACGATCAGAACGATGATCACGCCTGTGGACATGGTTGCCTTCCGGTGTGTCGGCCCCTCCGGGCCGGTTCCGGGATCGGGTTGCCCGCACAACTTCTCTCAAACAACTCCCTCGGTGTGTCGATCCGGTGGCGGCCCGTTCGACGCACCAGTGAAGGCATCAGGAGAGCGAGAAACAGGAACAGGAACGAGGAGGCTGTCATGAGTGAGGTCATCGCGCGGCTGGCCATGTCGCTGGACGGATACATCGCCGGGCCGGAGTCCGGCCGCGAACACCCGCTGGGCATCGGCGGGGAGCGACTGCACTCGTGGGTGTACGGGCTGCGGACGTTCCGGCGGATGCAGGGGATGGAGGGCGGGGCGGACGGCCCGGACGACGACCTGATCGCCGAGCACGTCGCCCGGCCCGGCGCGGTGGTGATGGGACACGGCATGTACATCACCGGGGAGGAGCCATGGGGTGACAACCCGCCCTTCCACACGCCGGTCTACGTCGTCACCCACCACCCGCGCGAGCCGCTCGTGAAGGAGGGCGGGACCACCTTCCACTTCGTCACCGAGGGCCCCGAGCGGGCGCTCGCGCTGGCCAGGGAGGCGGCCGAGGCGGCCGGGGACAAGGACGTTTCGCTGGCGGGAGGCGCCGACCTGGTGCAGCAGTTCATCCGGGCCGGGTGGCTGGACGAGCTGCTGCTGCACGTGGTGCCGGTCCTCGCGTGCGGCGGACGACGGCTGTTCGACAACCTGGGCGACGGGCACGGCGAGTACGTCGAATGGCGGAAGACCGAGGTGCTGGACTCCCCCGGCGTCACCCATATCCGGTTGCGGAAGGCCGACCCGGTCGGCTGACAATGCGGGTCATGACCTGGTCCATCGCCCCCGAACCCTACGACTCGCCGGTCGCCCTCGCGCTCTGGCGGGCGTACTACACCGAGGTCAGCGACCGCTGGTACCTGCTGCACGAGGGGCGGCGGACCGGTCCGGAGGAGTTGGAGCGGGAGATCGCCGCCCGGACCGGCGCCGAACTCACCCCGCCCGGTGGACAGTTGCTGGTCGGGCGGTACGACGGTGAGCCGGGCGGGTGTGCGGGCGTACGGCTGCTGGACGCGGCGACCGCCGAGCTGACCCGGGTGTTCGTCCGGGAGGAACTGCGCGGAAAGGGCGGTGCCCCGCTTCTCGTCCGGGCGGCCGAGGACGCCGCGCGGGCACTCGGTGCCACGCGTCTGATCCTCGACACCCGCGGCGACCTGGTCGAGGCGCGGGCCCTGTACGCCCGGCTGGGCTACACGGAGACCGAGCGGCACAACACCGACCCCTACGCCGAGCACTGGTTCACGAAGCAGCTCACGTGAACGGGGTCGCCGGGCGGTGATCGGGCGGGCGGTGATCGGGCGGCCGACCGTCCTGCGGCCGGTGATCGGGCGGGCGGCGGTCGGGCGGCCGATGGTCCTGCGGCCGGTCGCCGTGCGGCTGTTCGCGGTCGGAGCCGCACAGCTCGTCGTTGAGTTCCTTGACGAGTCCGACCAGGTCGGTGGGGCGGTCCGGGCCCCACCAGTCGCCGAGCAGGTCGGCCAGGGACTCCTCCCTGACCCGCGACAGCCGCTCGGCGACCTCACGGCCCTCCGGGGTCGGTACGAGGTCCAGGCCCTCGCGTACGCCGAGCCCTCGTTCCTCGATCTGGCGGGCGGCCTCGATGACCACCGTCAGCGGGACGGTGCTGCGGTCCGCGAGCCTGGCGGGCTCGACACCGCCGTACTTCTTCATCCGCAGCAGCATCCAGCTCGCCGCCGGAAGCAGGTCGTAGCCCGCCCGTTCGGTGATCGTCCGGTAGATCTCGCGACGGCCCTCGCGGGTGCCGAGGACGGACAGGGCGCGGCACACCTCGTCGTAGGACGACCGCTCGACGGGGTTGCTGGCGAGGGTCTCCGTGACGTCGGGCGCGGTGACGGAGCCGCGCAGCGGGTCTTCCCTGAGGAACCAGGCGAGGACGAAGCCGAGCAGGGCGACGGGGGCGGCGTACAGGAAGACGTCGGTGATGGAGGAGGCGTAGGCGTGCAGGACCGGCGGGCGCAGGGCGGACGGCAGTTCGGCGATCCCGCGCGGGTCCGACTCCAGCCCTTGCGTACTCACGCCGTCGGGGAGCCGTACGCCCCGGAAGGCGTCGGTGAGTTTGCCGGAGAGGCGGCTCGCGAAGACCGTGCCGAAGATGGCGACGCCGAAGGACGCGCCGATGGAGCGGAAGAAGGTGGCGCCGGAGGTGGCGACGCCGAGGTCCTCGTAGCCGACCGCGTTCTGCACGATGAGGACCAGGACCTGCATGACCAGGCCGAGGCCCAGGCCGAAGACGAGGAAGCAGAGGCTCATCTCGCCGGTGGAGCTGTGCTCGTCGAGCCGGTGGAGGAGGAGCAGGCCGATGGTCGTGACGGCGGTGCCGGCGACCGGGAACACCTTCCAGCGGCCGGTGCGGCTGACGATCTGTCCGGAGACCGTGGACGACAGCAGCAGGCCGGCCACCATCGGCAGCATGTGCACACCGGACAGGGTCGGTGAGACACCCTGCACGACCTGGAGGAAGGTCGGCAGATAGGTCATCGCGCCGAACATCGCGAAGCCGACGATGAAGCTGATCACCGCGGAGAGGGTGAAGGTGCGGATGCGGAACAGCTTGAGCGGGAGGACCGGTTCGGCGGCCCGCCGCTCGACGGCCACGAACACGACGGCGAGTACGACTCCCAGGACCGCCAGGCCCACGATCTGCGGCGAGCCCCACTCCCAGGTCGTGCCGCCCAGCGACGCGACCAGCACCAGACAGGTGGCGACCGAGGCGATGAGGAGGGTGCCGAGGTAGTCGATGACGTGCCGGGTCTCCTTGCGCGGGATACGCAGGACGGTCGCGATGACGGCGAGGGCGACGGCGCCGACCGGCAGGTTGACGTAGAACACCCAGCGCCAGCTGAGGTGTTCGGTGAACAGACCGCCGAGCAGCGGGCCGAGGACGCTGGTCGCGCCGAAGACCGCGCCGAACAGGCCCTGGTAGCGACCCCGTTCGCGGGGCGGGACGAGGTCGCCGACGAGCGCCATCGACAGCACCATCAGGCCACCGCCGCCGAGTCCCTGGAGCGCGCGGAAGCCGATCAGCTGCGGCATGTTTTGCGCCATTCCGCAGAGCGCCGAGCTGATCAGGAAGATCACGATCGCGGCCTGGAAGAGCCTCTTGCGCCCGTACTGGTCGCCCAGTTTGCCCCACAGCGGGGTCGCCGCGGTCGACGCCAGCAGGTAGGCCGTGACCACCCAGGACAGATGCTCCATACCACCCAGGTCGCTGACGATGGTGGGCAGGGCGGTCGACACGATGGTCTGGTCGAGGGCGGCCAGGAGCATGCCCAGCAGGAGGGCGCCGATGGAGACGAGAACGTTTCCGGACACGTGTTCCGCATGTGGATCCGACGTCCTGCTGTGCGCGTCCAAGGCCATGGATACCTCCTGAGGCTCTCGTGCCACTGTCCATCGTGATCGGTGTGACCCGTTATGGCCTCTTGAGTGCCCCTCCGAATCCTTACGGAGCGCGACATTCCGGGGTCTTGGGGCGCTGGCTGTGTGGGAGATCTGCATAAACTCTGGAGTTCTTATGGGGAGGGACGAACAGGTGAACGATCGGGCGGGGCAAGGGCGACCGGGACCGCACGGGCTGCCGTGCCCGCAGTGCGGCGCGCTGCGCGCACCGGACAACACCCCGTCGTGCGCCTGCGCCCGGCTCGCCGCCGAGGCCCTGCTCGACACCCGTACGGCGGAGGCGGCAGCGGCGGAGGACTTCGACCCGCTGCGCATACGGCCGTACGTCGAACTCGGGGACGCGACGGAGACGGGCACGCGGGGCGGGGCGCCGTCGCCCTCGCCCTCGCCCTCGCGGGAGACAGGGGGCGGGGCACCTTCGGCGGGCTCGGCGAGCGGCGTGGCTGCGCCTGGTCCGGGGGACGGTCCGGCGACGCCGGCGGGGGCGGGTGTACCGGCGGTCGAGGAGACCGTGCAGTTGCGGGCGGTGCGGTTGCCCGGGCCCGCGGCCCCGGGGGGCAGGTCTGCGGCTGACGGGACCCCGCCGGCGGGGGGCGTACCCGCGGCCGACGAGACCGCGCCGCTGAACGCCGTACCGGCGGCCGACGGGACCGCGCCGCTGTGGGCTGCCCTGCCGGCGGATGCCACCGCGCCGCTCGACGCCGTACCGGCGGTCGACGCGACCGTGGCCCTGCCCCAGGTCCCCGATGCCGCTCAGGCTCCGCAGGCCGGGACCGGTGCCTTCGAGCCCAGGCCCGCCGATCTGAGCCTGTTCGAGTCGGCCCCCGACGCGGACGGGCTCCGCCCGGGGGAACCGGAGCAACCAATGGCACCGGGGGAGGACGACGGGATCGGCGCCGACGACGAGCACCCGCCCCGCAGCCGACGCCGCCGTACCGTCCTCATCGCGGCCAGCGCCGCCGCCGTCGCCGTCATCGCCGCCGTCGGGTTCGCGAGCGGGCTGTTCACCTACGAGGCACCGAAGCGGAACGGCGCCGCCCCCGAGGACGTACGGGCCGCCGTGCCCGACACCTCGACCAGCGCGGCCTCCGCGTCCGAGTCCGGCAGTGACTCGCCCTCCCCCACGGCGTCCAGCTCCTCGCCGTCGGCCAGCCCGAGCCGGCGCCCCTCGCCGTCCGCGACTCCGTCGAGCGCTTCGCCGTCGGCCTCCACGTCGGCGGCGGCGAGCGCGACCGCGCCCACCGCCCGCGTCTCGAGCACCGCCGAGCCCGGCAACGGGTCCGACGGCAGCGAGGAGACCATCACCGCACCGGTGCTGCAGCGCGGCGACACCGGCGCCGAGGTGACCGAACTCCAGCTGCGGCTGGGCCAGTTGTTCCTGTACGACGGCGAGGCCGACGGCACCTTCAGCAGCGACGTGGAAACCTCGGTGCGCAACTACCAGTGGTCACGCGGCATCCAGGATGACGAACTGGGCGTGTACGGCGCGGCAACCCGAACGTCCCTGGAGGCCGAAACGAAGGAGCCGTGAGGCGGGGCGCCGAGGCGGGCGGACGCGGGGCGGACCCGGGCCGCCATGAGGCCGACGCGAGGCGAGACGCTGCCGGCATGGGCCGAGGTAGGCGGACGCAAGGCCGGATGCGGGTCGGCGCGGGGGTGACGTGAGGTCGACGTGGGCCGACGTAGAGCCACTCAGGCCGACGTGAGGCTGAAGGCGGCCGAGGCGAGGCCGAACGGGCCGACGCGGGGATGACGTGAAGCCGACGCAAGCCAACGTGAGGACCGACACGGCCAACGTGAGGACCGACACGGCCAACGTGAGGACCGAGACGGCCACCGTGAGGACCGACACGGCCGACGTAGGCAGACGCGAGGCTGGACGCGGACCGACGCCGGGCCGACGTGAGGCCGGACGCTGCCGACGAACGCCAGGCGCAGGCAGACGTGAGTTCAACGCGAGCCGGCATGAAGCCACGCAGGCCGGCATGAGCCGACCCGGAGGGTAGGGCGGTCAGCCGATGTGGAGCTGTACCCCCGACTCCAGGGCCTCCACCCGCACCGCCCGCAAGTCCCGTACCACCACGTCCGGTTGGTGTACGCCGGCGCGCGGACCGACGCCGACCACGCGCATCCCCGCGGCGCGCCCCGCCGCGATGCCCGCGCCGGAGTCCTCGAAGACCACGCAGTCCGCCGGGGCGACGCCCAGTTCCGCCGCGCCCTTCAGAAAGCCCTCGGGGTCCGGCTTGCTCGCGCCGACCGACTCCGCGGTGATCCGGATGTCCGGCAGTTCCAGTCCCGCCGCGGCCATCCGGGCCGTCGACAGCGGAACGTCCGCCGAGGTCACCAGCGCGTGCGGAACCCCCTGTGCGACAAGGGAGGCGAGGAACTCGGGCGCCCCGGGCACCGGGACGACCCCGTCCAGGTCGGCCGTCTCCTCCGCCAGCATCCGCGCGTTGTCCGCGAGGTTCTGCTCCATCGGCCGGTCGGGCAGCAGTACGGCCATCGAGGCGTACCCCTGGCGACCGTGGACGACCTTCATGACCTCGTCGCCGTTCAGACCGTGCCGCTCGGCCCAGCGCCGCCAGATCCGCTCGACAACCGCGTCGGAGTTCACGAGGGTGCCGTCCATGTCGAGCAGAAGGGCACGGGCGGTCAGAACGGGCATCAGCAGCTCCAGGGGGCGTAGAGAACAAGGCGGCCCCGCCCGCCGGTCAGGGAAAACGGGCGGAACCACTTTGTTTCTCCACGGTACAAAAGAATGGGTGCCCACCGCCACCCACCGGAGAAAGCGTTCACCGAACGTTCAGCTCAGCCGTGAGCCCAGCCATGACCTCAGCCATGCCCTCAGCCGGCGATCGCCTCCCACAGGCTCCACGCCCCCAGCGCCAGCATCAGCAGCGCCGCGATCTGTGTGATCAGCTTCAGCGGCACCCGCTTCATCAGCGCCTTCCCGCCGACGATGCCGAGGCCGGCGACCGCCCACAGCGCCAGCACCGCGCCGAGGCCGACGGAGAGCGGGTCGTCGTAGCGCGCGGCCAGGTTCGCGGTCATGATCTGTGTCAGGTCGCCGAACTCCGCGACCAGGATCAGCATGAAGCCCGCGCCGGCGACCTTCCAGAAGGACTGGTTCTCCGGCCGCCGGACCTCCTCCTCATTCTCGTCCTTCTTCATCAGGAGGACGGCGGCGCCACCGAGGAACAGCACACCGGTGAGCGCGTGCAGGATCTGCTGCGGCAGCAGCGTCAGCACGCTGCCCGCCGCGACGGCGAGCGCGACATGCAGCGCGAAGGCGGCGGCGACACCGGCGAAGACGTACGAGGCGCGGTAGCGGGTGCCGAGGACGAGGCCGGCGAGCGCGGTCTTGTCCGGCAGCTCGGCCAGGAAGACGACGCCGAAGACGAGCGCCGTGACGGTGATGCTGATCAAGGTTCCTCAATCGGTCGGGGCCACCCCACCGAGAGTGCGGTACATCACACAAAGACACCTCGGCAGGGCAGCGCACACAGAAATGCACTGCTTGCCGAAGGTCTCGCTGGCCGATCCCGTACGGGATCCGCCTCCGGGCGCCGGCTCAGACGAGCTGAGCAGTATGTCGACGGTCCGGCGAAGAGCTACTCCCCTTCAACGCCCCCAATTGTACGAGATCGTTTCGCCCCAGCCCTTGTTGTGTCATGAGCACGTCACTAACTTCTTACCGGACGCACACCTCCCCGCAACCGGAGCGGACGAGCATTCACCTCGCTCGCGCTCCAACACCCCCATCTCCCCAAGGGAGTTCGTATGCCCAAGTTCTACGCGCGTCGACGCCTGAGCATACTCGCGGCACTCACCGGGCTCATAGCCTCCGTCGCACTTTTCAACTCGCCGACCGCTTCCGCTGCCCTCCCCACCCCGGTCAGCGCGGCCACCGCCCGCACCTACCTCGCCTCCCTCACCGTGGCGACCGAGGACCGCACCGGCTACGACCGCGACCTCTTCCCCCACTGGATCACCATCTCCGGCACCTGCAACACCCGTGAGACGGTCCTCAAGCGCGACGGTACGAACGTCGTCACCAGCTCCGCCTGCGCCGCGACCAGCGGCTCCTGGTACTCCCCGTACGACGGCGCCACCTGGACCGCCGCCTCCGACCTGGACATCGACCACCTCGTCCCGCTCGCCGAGGCCTGGGACTCCGGCGCCAGCGGCTGGACCACCGCCCAGCGCCAGGCGTTCGCCAACGACCTGACCCGGCCGCAGCTCATCGCCGTCACGGACAACGTGAACCAGTCGAAGAGCGACCAGGACCCGGCCGAGTGGATGCCGTCGGTCACCTCCTACCGCTGCACCTACGTCCGTGCCTGGGTGCAGGTGAAGTACTACTACGACCTCTCCGTCGACTCGGCCGAGAAGTCCGCGCTCACCAGCTACCTCGCCAGCTGCTGAAGCCGCGCCTGAACAAGGGCCCGCAGCCGCGCCTGAACCCGCGCCTGAAGCCGCCCGACCGGCCGCCGACCGCGCACCGAACCGACCGCTGATCACATTTCGGCGGCGGAACCTCCCCACTCTCCTCCGTCGTTCCGTACCGTACGGGTGCGACGGAGGAGAGTGATCGCGTGGCCGGACTGCGGCTGGGCCCCCTGCTGAGATACGCCGACGCCTCGTCCGCGACCGTCTGGGTCGAGGCGAGCCGCCCGTGCGCCGCCGAGGTGCGCTGCGCGGACGGCGCCGGCGGCACGGCCCCCACCTTCCAGGTGGCGGGCCATCACTACGCCCTGGTCCCGGTGACCGGCCTGACCGCCGGCACGGAAACGGCGTACGAGGTGTTTCTGGACGGCAGCCGGGTGTGGCCGCCGCCCGACTCCCGTTTCCCGCCGTCCGTCATCCCCGCCCCCGCCGAGGGCGGCGCCGTCCGCGTGACCTTCGGCTCCTGCCGCTGGGCCGCGCCCCCGGCCGACGCGCACGACCCGGTCGGCCCCGACGCCCTGGACAGCCTGGCCGCCCGCCTCGCCGCCGACCCCGACGCCGAACGGCCCGACGTACTCCTGCTGTTGGGCGACCAGGTGTACGCCGACGAGGTCTCCGACGCCGTACGGGAACGCATCCTGGCCCGTCGCGGCCTGGCCGACCCGCCCGGCGCCGAGGTCGCCGACTTCGAGGAGTACACCTGGCTGTACTACGAGTCCTGGCTCGACCCGGAGGTGCGGTGGCTGCTGTCCACCGTGCCCAGCTGCATGATCTTCGACGACCATGACGTCATCGACGACTGGAACACCTCCGCCGCCTGGCTCGCCGACCTGCGGGCCACGCCCTGGTGGAACGAGCGGATCCTGAGCGGTCTGATGTCGTACTGGGTGCACCAGCACCTCGGCAACCTCTCCCCCGCCGAACTGGCCGCCGACCCGCTCTACGCCGCCGTACGCGCCACCCCCGACGCCACCGACGTCCTGCGCGCCTTCGCGTGCGGCGCCGACGCCGACCCGGCCTCCGTGCGCTGGAGTTACCGGCGCGACTTCGGGCGGGTACGGCTGCTGATGGTGGACACCCGGGCCGCGCGGGTCCTGAAGGAGGACGAGCGCGCGATGCTCGACCCCGGGGAGGCGCAGTGGCTGCGCGAGCAGGTGCTCCAGGAACGGGGCGACTACGACCATCTCCTCATCGGCACCTCCCTGCCCTGGCTGCTCCCGCACCTCGTGCACCACGCCGAGAGCTGGGACTCCGCCCTGTGCCGGGGTGAACGGGGAGCGCGCTGGGCGCGGTTCGGGGAGCGGGTGCGGCGGGCCGCCGACCTGGAGCACTGGGCCGCCTTCCCCGGCTCCTTCGCCGCGCTGGCCGGACTGATCGCCGAGGCGGGCTCGGGGGCGGAGGCGCCGGCGACGGTGCTCGTCCTCTCCGGCGACGTGCATCACGCGTACGTCGCCGAGCCGCGGTGGCCGGAGGGGAGCGGGTCCGCTCCGGACGCGCGTGTGCTGCAACTCACCTGCTCGCCCGTGCACAACTCCATCCCGGTGTGGATAAGGGTGGGCTTCCGGTTCGGCTGGAGTGCGGTGGCCCGTGCGCTGGGGCGCCGTCTGGCCCGGCACGGTCGCTGTCCTCGACCACCCGTGGACTGGCGGAAGTCCGGCGGGCCCTGGTTCGGCAACCAGCTCATGACCCTGTCCCTGCACGGCCGTTCGGCCCGGCTGCGGCTGGAACAGGCGCAGGATCAGGGCGGGCTGAGAACAGTGGAGGAGTCCGACTTGACCCCCTGAGTGGGACATGTGAGGCAAGTGGGGCCGGTGGGGCCCACGTTGGCTTCTGTGACGGCCAACGGCATGATGAGGCGGGCCGTCCGCTTGAGGAGCCGTGTGGTGGGCGGTCCACTCCATTGCGCCCCCCACACGCCCGGGAGTCAGTCCCTTGCGCTCAGTGAACGCGGAAGCAAACGCGGAACCGGCCCCAACAGCCGTCACCCCGGCCGCCGTCACCCCGGCAGGCACCGCCCAGGCCCCCGTCGCGCCGGTCGCGGTCGCTGCGGCCCCGGCCACCGTGGACCCGGTCGGTGCCACCCCGGCCTCCGCCCGCCCGGCCGGTGCCGCCCCTGTCGGCACCACCCAGGTCTCCGCCGCCTCGACAGGCGCCACCCCGGCCCCCGTCGCCCCGGCCTCCGTCGCCCCGGCCTCCACCACCCCGGCAGGCGCCACCCCCGTCGCCGCCACCCCGGCAAGCGCCACCCCGGTCGGCACCACGCAGGCCTCCACCACCCCAGCAAGCGCCACCCCGGCAGGCGCCACTCCCGTCGCCGTCACCACGGCAACCACCACCCCGGTCGGCACCACCCGGGCCTCCGCCACCCCAGCAAGCGCCACCCCCGTCGCCGTCACCACGGCAAGCACCACCCCGGTCGGCACCACCCGGGCCTCCGCCACCCCGGTCGGCACCACCCCCGTCGCCGTCACCACGGCAAGCGCCACCCAGGCCTCCACCACCTCGGCCTCCGCCACCCCGGCAGGCGCCACCCAGACCTCCGCCACCCCGGCAGGCGCCACCCCGGCAGGCGCCACCCCGGCCCCCGTCGCCGTCGCCCCGCTCGGCGCCGCCCCCGCCAGTGGTGCTCCGGTGGCCGTCGCCCTGGTCGGGGCCGGGCCGCGCGGGGCCAGCGTTCTGGAGCGTCTGTGTGCCTCCGCGCGGGAACTCCTCCCGTCGGGAACGCGGCTGACGGTCCATGTCGTCGACCCGGCGCCGCCGGGACCCGGCCGGGTGTGGCGCACCGGGCAGTCGCAAGAGCTGCTGATGAACACCGTGGCCTCGCAGGTGACCCTGTTCACCGACGACAGCGTGGACTGCGCGGGCCCGATCCGGCCGGGCCCCAGCCTGTACGAGTGGGCGGACGGCGAGCTGGGACCCGACGAGTACCCGACCCGCGCGCACTACGGCCGCTACCTGGAGTGGGTCTTCACGCGGACCGTGCGCGAGGCGCCGCCCTCGGTGCGCGTCGAGACGCACGCGGCCCGCGCCGTCCGCCTCGACGACGCCGCCGACGGTCGCCAGGTCCTCACCCTCGACGACGGCCGCGTCCTCGTCGGGCTGTCCGCGGTCGTCCTCGCCCAGGGCCATCTCCCCGCGATCCCCGACAGCGCCCAGCAGCGCCACACCGCCTACGCCGGGCGGCACGGCCTGCGCCACATACCCCCCGCCAACCCGGCCGACGTCGACCTCTCCCCCCTCGCCCCCGGTGAACCGGTCCTGCTGCGCGGCCTGGGCCTGAACTTCTTCGACCACATCGCCCTCCTGACGACGGGCCGGGGCGGCCGTTTCGTCCACGGCGAGGGCGGCTCGGGAACCCTG
The DNA here is from genome assembly GCF_042653945.1 of Streptomyces vulcanius. Taxonomy (NCBI): domain Bacteria; kingdom Bacillati; phylum Actinomycetota; class Actinomycetes; order Kitasatosporales; family Streptomycetaceae; genus Streptomyces; species Streptomyces vulcanius. The sequence goes on from NZ_JBHSFK010000014.1 coordinate 133,606, forward strand.
CGCTACATACCCTCCGGCCGCGAGCCGCGTCTCTACGCCGGTTCGCGGCGCGGTATCCCGTACCAGGCGCGCGGCGACAACGCCAAGGGGCCGTACGGCCGGCACACCCCGCTGGTGCTGACTCCGGAGGTGATCGCGGGGCTGCGCAAGCGGGCGGACTCGGGGGAGGCGCCGGACTTCCTGGCGGAGGTGTGGCCGTTGGTGGCGAAGGAGGTGGAGACGGTCTACTACGCGGCCCTCACCGGCGACGCGGGGTTCGCGGACCGCTTCCTCGGGCTCCCGCACCGCGACCCCCGGGAGACCGCGCTGCTCGACGCGTACGGCGTCCAGGAGGCCGACCGCTGGTGCTGGGACCGCGTCTCCCGCCCGTATACGGAACGGCACTTCACGCATCCGGGACAGTGGCGGGAGTGGCTGCTGGCGTATCTGCGGCGGGACGCGCGGGAAGCCGCCCGGGGCAATGTGGACGGCCCCCTGAAGGCCGCGCTGGACGTGCTGCGCGACCTGCGCAACGAGCTGCGGCTGGTCGTCGACCACGGCGGGCTGGCCGGCACCTCCCGCCGGGACCACCTGGACCGCTGGTACACCCCGCTCAACGCGTTCCTGTCCATCGGCCCGCCCCGCCGGCGCATAGAAGAGCTGGCCGCGCTGCTGGAGGCGGGGGTGGTGGAGGTGCTCGGACCACGTCTGCAGGTGCGGGAGGAGGACGGGGCCTGGCGGGCGCACTCGCCGGAGGTGCCGGGCTCGGCCGTCCGCGTGACATCGCTCATAGAGGCCCGGCTGCCGGAACCGGATCTGGGCCGCACCGCCGACCCGCTGCTCGCGAGGCTGCTGAAGACCGGCCGGTGCCGTCCGCACATGGTCGACGGTTACCTGACCGGGGGCGTGGACGTAACACCGCGTCCCTACCATCTGATCGATCGTCAGGGCAGGTCGCACACAAGGAGGTTCGCCTTCGGGGTACCCACGGAGGGCGTGCACTGGGTGACCGCCGCGGGCGCCCGTCCAGGCGTGGATTCGGTCACGCTTTCGGATGCCGACGCGGTGGCGAGAGCCGCTCTGCGTGCGGCGACGACGGACGGCAGGCCGGAAACGGGACCTAAGGAGTGGCTAAATGTTGAACTTGCAAGCATAGATTAGGCCCACCTAGCGTGGATCGCTCATTCGGTACCGCCGCCCCCACCGACAGACCGAAGGAGCACCCCCACATGTCCGCTCGTCTCGATACCGCCCAGCCTTACGCGCTGGGCCTGTTCCGTATCGTCGTAGGCCTGTTGTTCGCCTGCCACGGCGCCGCCTCGCTCTTCGGAGTCCTCGGCGGAGCCGCCGGCACCGACGGCGGCACCATCGACGCCGGCACCTGGCCCGGCTGGTACGCGGCCGCGATCCAGCTGGTCTGCGGCACCCTGGTGCTGCTGGGCCTGGTCACCCGGCCCGCCGCGCTGCTGGCCTCGGGCTCCATGGCGTACGCGTACTTCAAGGTGCACCAGCCGGGCGCCCTGTGGCCGATGGAGAACGGCGGCGAGGCCTCCGCGATGTTCTGCTGGGCCTTCCTGCTGCTGGTCTTCACCGGCTCCGGAGCGCTCGGTCTGGACCGGCTGATCAACCGCCGCACCGCCCCGGCCAGCGAGCCGGTCGCGCCGCGCGCCACAGCCTCGGTCTGACTCCCCCCACCATGGGTGCCCTCTCCGCAAACAGCGGGGAGGGCACCCGTGTTGAACCGTGTTCCGCCGCGATCCACCGCGTTCCGCCGTGTTCAACACAATCACCACTCGTGACCCTTCTGTCACATCCGACGCGTACGCTGTATGGCTGTCATGGGTACGGGGGAGCGATCGGTGTTCGAAGGTGTGGGGGCAGTGTCAGTGGGGGCTGTAGGGGCGTTGTTGGGCAGCCCGTGGATCTACGCGTTGGTGGGCCTGTCGGTCCTTCTGGACGTGTTCGTGCCGGTACTGCCGAGCGGGGTGCTGGTGATCACCGCGGCGACGGCAGCCGCGGCGGGTTCCGGAGCGGCGGGAGCGGCCGGAGCGGCGGCCGGGCAGGTACCGCACGAGGTGCCGGACATCCTGGTCCTGATCCTCTCCGCGACCTCCGCGTCCGTGCTGGGCGACCTGGTCGCGTACCGGCTGGCCTGGCGGGGCGGTGAGCGCCTGGACCGGGCGATCTCCCGCTCCCGGCGGCTGACCTCCGCGCAGGAACGTCTCGGCGAGGCGCTGGCCCGAGGGGGCGGCACGCTGGTCGTGCTGGCCCGGTTCGCCCCGGCCGGCCGCTCGGTGGTCTCCCTCATCGCGGGCGCCGCCCACCGCCGCGCACGCGACTTCCTCCCCTGGTCCGCCCTGGCCGGCCTGTCCTGGGCGGCCTACAGCGTCGCCCTCGGCTACTTCGGCGCCCACTGGCTGGGCGCGAGCTGGCTGGCGACGGGCGTCTCCCTCCTGGCCCTCTTCGGCGCGGGCGCGGGCGCGGCCTACCTGGTCCGACGGCCTACGACGTAACGGGCAGACCTGCGACGTAACGAGCAGGCCTACGGCATAACGGGAGGCGCGGGGCGCCGGGCGTGCGGCTAGGACGCCCGGCGCGTCGCTCCCCGTACCTCCAGCCCGTCCAGCAGCTCGGCCGTCGCCGCCGCTATCACCTCGACGGCGCGCTCGAACACCTCCCGGTTGTGTTCGGCGGGCGCCCGGAAGCCTGACACCTTGCGTACGTACTGCAGGGCGGCGGCACGAATCTCGTCCTCCGTGGCCTCCTCGGGCAGCACGGGCGGGCGCAGGGTCTTGATACTCCGGCACATACCACCAGTGTCCCCGATCGACGGGCGTCGCGGGCGGGACGCCGTAGCAGAATGCGCACCCATGACTGGTGTACGCCTTCGGGTCCCGACCTGCGTCCTCACCCCCGGAGCCCCGCCCGCCCTCGCCGACGGTCACGCCGTCGACCGGTACGTCGAGATCGGCTCGCTCACCAAGGTCGTCACCGGTACGGCCCTGGTCCGGATGGCCGCCGCCGGGGTGCTCGCGCTCGACGACCCCCTCGAACGGTGGCTGCCCGCCACCCCCGCGACCGGCATCACGCTGCTGCACCTCGCCCGGCACACCTCCGGCCTCCCCCGGCTGCCGCCCGGCCGGCTCCCCCGCCGTGACCCGTACGCCGCGTTCGACGTCCCCGCGCTGCACGCGCTCCTCCCCCGCCTGGACACGCTCACCACCCGCCCGCCCGGTGAGCGGGAGGAGTACTCCAACCTCGGCTACGCCGTCCTCGGCGCGGCCCTGACCGCCGCCGCGTCCGGGACGCCGTACGAGGAACTGGTGACGGAGTACGTGCTGCGCCCGCTGGAGGTCACCGAGGTGGCCGCGCTCCCCGGCACGGACCGGCGGCTGCTCGCGCCGGGGCGGTTCGGCAGGCCGCGCGCGCCGTGGACGATGACCGGCGCGATGCTCCCGGCCGGCGGACTGTGGGCCACTCCCCGGGCGGCGGCGGACCTGGCCGTACGGCTGCTGGTGGAGCGCCGGCTCGGTGATCCCGCGCCGTCCTGGCAGGAGGCGGGGCCGCTGCGCTGGCACAACGGGGCGACCCGGCACGCCTCGCTCTTCACCGGGGCGACGCAGGACGGGAGTTGGGTGCTGATCCACCGGCTCAACGGAGAGCCGGAGCGGACGGACCAGCTGGGTGTCGAGATCCTGCGGCAGAGCCGGACCGCCGCCACCTGAAACCACCCTGTCGAACGTATGTTCACACGAACACCCCGAAGGAACTCGCCTCTCAAAATCGAACAGGCGTAGCATTAGCGTGTGGCTAAGACCTATGACTTTCCGAGCGACCTGCGCGCCGGTCAGGAGGAGCTGCATCAGGTCCGGGCCGAGCTATCGGTCCTGCTGAAGCGACTCCCCTGGTCCGTGGAGCCCCTGGACGGATTCAGCGACGAGGCGGCCTGGCGCAAGGTCGAGCGCCCCGCCTCCCCCGGCTGGACGGCCGACGAGCAGGCCGAGGTGGAGAAGCTGCGCCGCCGTGAGCACGAGCTCGCGGTGTTCGTGAGCTGCCACCGCTTCTGGTCGGAGGTCGCCGCCGAGGACCGGGTGGAGGCCCGCACACGCCTCAAGCACGCGCACGTGACCCCACCCGGCGAGGAGGGCTAGCCCTTACTGCCGAGGAGCTTCCTCATCTCGGCGATCTCGGCGCTCTGGCCGGTGACGATGTCGTCGGCCATCGCCTTGGCGGCCTTGTCCTCGCCCTTGTCCCGCTCGGTCCCGGCCATCGTGACCGCGCTCTCGTGGTGTTCGATCATCATCGTCAGGAACTCGGAGTCGAAGGCCTCGCCGGAGGCCTTCTCCAGCTTCCCCATGTCGGCGGACATGTCGGAGGACATCCCCGAGTGGTCCATGCCCTCCATGCCGCCGCCCGTCGAAGTCGCCTTCTCGTCCCAGGACTTCAGCCAGCCGGTCATCTTCTCGATCTCCGGGTCCTGGGCCTTCTCGATCCTCGCGGCGAGGTCCTTGACCTCTGCGGAGGAGGCCCGGTCGGCGGCGAGGTCGGCCATCTCCACGGCCTGCCGGTGATGCGGGATCATGCCCTGCGCGAAGCTGACGTCCTGCGCGTTGTGATCCGACGCCTCGTCACCGCACGCGGTGAGGAGGAGGGTTGCCGTCGCCGCCACCGCCGCCAGGGCGGCACAACGACGTACACGAGTGTTGCTCATGAGAAAACTCCTGTGGAGGGAAAGGTGGTTGGACACGGCGTACGACGACCGTGTCTAGATCCGCAGGAGTTGGAGTTCCGCCAGGGACGGTGGCGCGCGGGCACCGTCGGGAGCCGCGGGTGTGCGCGGGTGCGCCACGGCGTCCCGTACGGCCACGGGGACGGGGTCGGCGGCGAGGCCGGACAGTGCCGGGGCGCCGCTCACCGCCGCCGCCGAGCAGGCCGCGTCGGCGTGGTGGACGGTCCCGCAGTCGGAGCAGCCGTCGTGGGACTCGGCCGCGCCGGCCGCCATGGGCCGGGTCTCCATGTGCGCGGTGTGCGCCACGTGCGGTGCCCCACCGGGCGCGAGACCGTGCATGGCGAGCAGGCCCACAAGGAGCCCGAGCACACACACCGCCCGCCGCCACAGTCCGTTCACAGCGACATCGTAGGGGCGCCGGCGTCCGCACATGCGAAGGGCCACCGGATCACTCCGGTGGCCCTTGTCACTTCCTGGTGGGCGCGGACGGTTTCGAACCGCCGACATCCTGCTTGTAAGGCAGGCGCTCTACCGCTGAGCTACGCACCCGGGACAGGCCGACAGCCTACATTGCCGGAGGCCGTGCCCCGCAAACCCGTATCGGCCCGGGGGTTGTCCCCACCTCCCGTCCGGGAGCCCGCCGGATCGTGCGGGCGAGCGCCGCTCCCTACGGTCGTAGGTCACAGGGACAACGCCGACGACGCAGGGGGACCACCATGGCCGGCAGGACTCGTACGACCTTTCTCGTCACCGGAGCCGTCATGGTCCTCGCCGCCGGGCTCACCGCCTGTGGCGCTGCCGCCGCCGACGACAAGGCCCCCGACCACCGGACCTTCGCGTTGCAGGGGCGCACGCTCACCATCGACTCGGACGACTCCGCGCTGGAGGTCGTCGCGGCGGAGGGGAACAGGGCGGGGGTGGTCGAGGTGACCCGGTGGTTCAAGGGGTCGGTCGTGGTCGGCAAGGACCCGAAGGTGACCTGGTCGATGAAGGACGACCGGCTGGTGCTGCGGGTGAAGTGCTCCGGGGTCGTCGCCGACTGTGCGGCCAAGCACCGGATCGAGGTGCCCCGGGGCGTCGCGGTGAAGGTCGGGAGCGAGGACGGGAGCGTGCGGGCGAGCGGGTTCCGGGACGCGCTGGGCATCCGCTCCGACGACGGGTCCGTGCGCGTCACGGACTCCAGCGGGCCGCTGGACCTGCGCAGCGAGGACGGTTCCGTGCGCGCCGAGGTCACCTCGCGCACGGTGAGCGCGCACAGCGACGACGGGTCGGTGCGGCTGGAGCTGGGCGCCGTACCGGACCGGGTGGACGCCGTGACCCAGGACGGGTCGGTGACGGTCGCGCTGCCCCGGGCGACGTACCGGGTGACGGCCGACAGCGAGGACGGCGGGGCGGAGGTGTCCGTGCCCCGGGACGAGTCCAGCGCGCATGTGGTGAGCGCCCGTTCCTCGGACGGGAAAGTCACGGTGCGAACGGCGAACTGACGGGCTCGTGTGTTCGTCCCTACCGGTGGGAGAATGGCAGCCGGACAGCCGTTCGGGGCGAACCACAGCACGGGAGAGGGATGTGACGGCGACACCACCGCAGCCGTACTCGCCGTTGGTGCCGCGCGCACACCGCCAAGCGCTGCGGGACACCCTCACCCTTCTCGCGCTTCCGGTGGTCGCCGTTCTCGTGCTGCCGGCCGCGTTCGCGGGCGGCGGGACCCGGCGCTGGTTCGGCGGGCGGGCGGAGGGGCAGCGGGCCGAGGCGCAGGCCGCGAAGGACGCGGCGGCGGCCGCCTTCTACGAGCTGGACACCGCCCAGCGCGATCTGCGGATCTCCATCGAGACGATCACAGCGGTGGACGACTCCCCGGCCGCCCGGCGCGTGGTCTCCGACTTCGCGGCGATCGGCCGGCGCATCGACGAGGCCAGCGGGCGGTACATCGAGGCGGTCGACGCCCATGATCTGGACCGGGACGACCTGGAGGCCTCGGCGGCGGCGCGGGCGCGCACCGAGCTGACCCGGGCCAAGGACGAGCTGGGCGACGTCAAGAAGGAGCTGGACCGGTTCACGGAGGGGCTCGGTCCGCTGCTGGGCAAGGCGGAGACGCAGCTGGCGCGGCTCGCGCCCGCCGTGGAGCGGGCCCGGCAGGCGCTGCTCGCCGCGTCCGACGCGCTGGACGCCGTACGGAGGACCGGGCTGCGGGCGGACGATCTCGCCGCGCGCCTTGCGGCCCTGGCGCCCGAGCTGACGAAGCTGAACCAGGGGGCCGGGCAGCACGGGGTGCCGGGGACCCTGGAGCGGGCCGAGCGGGTCACGCGGGAGGCCGAGGCGGTCCGGGTGGAGGCCGAGCGGCTGCCGGAGAAGGCCGCCGAGATCGACCACCGGCTGGTGTCGCTGCGCACCCGCGCGCAGGCCCTCACGACCCGCTCGGAGCAGGTGGAGCCCATTCTGAGCGAGCTGCGGCGGCGGTTCACGGCGGCCTGCTGGCAGGACCTCCAGCAGGTGCCCGCAGAGGCCGTGGAGCATGTCCGGCAGGCGGAGGCGAAGCTGCGGGAGGCGCGGGAGGCGCGGGACGCGCAGCGGTGGCCGGACGCCACCTCGCTGCTGTCGACGGCGCGGGCGCTGCTGAACACCACCGACGAGGCGGTCTCGGCCGCCGGTGACCGGCTGGCCAGGCTGAACGCCGTACAGAAGGATCCGCGGGCGGAGATCGACCGGACCCGGTTCGCGATCCGGGACGCGCAGCGGCTGGCGATGGCCGGGCGCAACACCCCGGATCCGCGGGACGCGCGTCCGCTGGACGACGCGGTGGCGCGGCTGGAGCGGGCGATCACGGGTCTGGAGGGCCGCCATCCCGACTACTGGCACTTCCTCACCGAGACGGAGGCGGTCCGGCGGGCGGTGGCGGACGTGGTGAGCCGGATCCGTGAGGAGCGCGGCGGCGGGCACTGACGTTGCCGCGACGGGCCGTCCGTCGGATATTGGGAGGTACGTTCAGGGAGGCTGAGATGGCCGCACACGCACTGCACACCCGGCGGCGGATCAGGATCGACGACCATCTGCCGGTCGACCACCGGCTGAACCTGGTCTACCGGATCGGCGCCGGGCTGATGGGCCTGGGGCTGGTCGTCTTCGGGATCTTCGGGATCCTGGACCAGATCGGCACCTTCGACACCGGTGGGGACACCGTCTGGGGTCTGAACACCAACGGCGCGCTGAGCTGGCTGTCGGTCGGTGTCGGGCTGCTGCTCTTCGTGGGCATGGTGATCGGCGGGAACTTCGCGTCCACGCTGAACATGACCCTCGGCGTCCTGTTCATCGTCAGCGGCTTCCTGAACATGGCGCTGCTGGAGACGGACTACAACTTCCTGGCCTTCGAGATCCAGAACTGCATGCTCAGCTTTGTGGTCGGGATCCTGCTGATGGTCTTCGGGATGTACGGCAGGGTGGGGTCCGCCCTGCCGCACGACAACCCGTACTGGCGGGCCCGCCACCCCCAGGGAGCGGCGGACCGGCCGGATCAGGTGCGGTAGGCGTAGTAGTACGCGTTCGGGTACGACGCGACGAGGCTCGCCACCGACCTGCGGAGGGTGTTGTTCGAGTGGTACGTCACGTAGGGGACGCCGCCGCTCTTCTGCGTGACGATCATCGTGTGGTCCTTGGACCCGTCCCGGTCGAAGTCCACCTGGAGGACGTCGCCGACCTCGAGCTGGTAGACGTTGGCGAGCGGGGTGGTCCGCTTGGAGTTCTGGGCGAACCAGGACCACTCGTTGACGCCGACGAACGAGTCGGACTGGATGTCGGCGTTGCCGAACCACTTGGTGTAGTCGTACACGTAGCCCGGGACGTGCTTCCAGCCGCCGGCCTTGAGGGACTGGCTGACGAAGTTGGTGCAGTCGCCGCCCGCGCCGTGGCCGTTGAAGTCCGGGTAGTCCTTGTTGTAGACGTTCCAGTACTTCTCGGCGTAGGTCGCCATGGCCTTGTAGTCGTAGGCCGTGCCGGTCTTCGGGACGGCGGCCGGGTTGCGGGTGGTCGCCGCGCGCGGGGCGTTCGGCATGGTGTCGTCGGCGGTGGTCGCCTTGACGGACGCCGGCTTGGAGAGCGTGTTCACCGCGAGACCGCCCTGGTCGGTGTCGCGGATGGTGGTGAGCTGCCAGTCGCCCCGGCCGTCGGCCTTGAAGGTCAGCTCGTGGGTGGCCTGGAAGCCGGTGGTCTTCGGCTGGCTGCCCTTGGTGTTCGCGTAGGTCAGGGTGGTGGTCTCGGTGACCGCGGCCTTGGCCGTACGGCCCGTCACGCGCGTGGCGTTGAGGGTGACCGTGGTGGCGGCCTTGCTGTACTTCTCGCCGGCCTTGGCCAGCTTGTTCTTGCGCTCGCCCAGCGAGGACAGCGTGGAGTCCTCGGTGCGGGCGGTGCCGGAGGACAGCTTGACGTCACCGGAGAAGCCGTTGGTCAGCGGCTTCGCGCGGTCGCCCTGCTTGCCCGTGACAAGGGCGTCGGTGCGGTCGGTGAAGACCGCGTCGGCCAGCCGCTGGAAGGTGGCCTTGGTCTTGGCGTCGACGGTGGGGTCGTCGACGACGGCGGCACCGGCCGACCAGTTCGGCAGCAGCGCGACTCCGGCGACGACCGAGGTCGCGGCCGCCCCGAGTATCGTGACGCGACGGCGCGTCCCGCTCAATTTCCTTGACTTCACTGATGTTTCCCCTCTTGCCCCGGCGGACGGATGCCGGGGGACAAAATCTTTGCATGCCTCATGTGGTTCTTGTGAAGAGGGCCCACGGTTGAGGTTTGGTTACTTCGACCCGCTGAACGCCGTCACTTCACGACGGTCGACCAGTCGGGGCTCTGCGCCGGATCCAGACTCCGCAGCCGCTCCAGCGTCGCGGGCGACTGGACGTCCATCCAGTCGGCGAGCTCCTTGAAGGACACGCACTTGACGTCCTTCTTGGTGCAGACGTTCTTGATGACGTCGTCGATGGCCTTCATGTAGATGCCGCCGTTCCACTCCTCGAAGTGGTTGCCGATGAACATCGGGGCACGGCTGCCGTAGTAGACGCGGTTGAAGCCCGCCATGTAGGTGTCGGTGGTCTCCTGCTGCCACTCGGGGTACTTGGCGGGGTCCCCGTCGGGCTGGCCGTCGGACTGGTTGGCCAGGAAGTTGAAGTCCATGGACAGGCCCTGGTAGGTGCCGCCGTCGTAGGGCAGCATCTGCAGCGGGAAGTTCCAGATGCCGTTCTTCTTCTCCGGCCAGATCTGGAACTCGCCCTTGGAGGAGGCGTCGTAGCGCCAGCCGTAGCTCTTGGCGGCCTTCAGCAGGTTCGGCTGGCCCTCCAGACAGGGCGCCCGGCCGCCGACGACCTCCTTCTTGAAGTCGAAGGGCAGCGGGTCGATGTCCTTGTAGCCGGTGTTGGTCTTCCAGTTCTCGACGAACTGGTAGAACTGGTCGATCTCGCTCTTCCACTGTTCGACGCTCCAGTAGCCGCCGCCCTTGGCCTCGCAGAAGTGGCCGTTGAAGTGGGTGCCTATCTCGTTGCCCTGCTCGTAGGCGAGGGCGAGCTGTTCGAGCGTGGTGCGTATGTGTTCGTCGGTGGGGAAGCTGATCGCCGAGCTGCCCCTGGAGTGCATCGGCGGGTTGTACAGGTCCCGCTTGCTCTTGGGCAGCAGGTAGATGCCCGTGAGGAAGAACGTCATGTGGGCGTTGTACTTCACGGCCATCTCCCGGTAGTGGGAGAAGAGTTCGTCGTCGCCCTGGAGCGCGCCGTCCCAGGAGAACACCACGAACTGCGGTGGCTTCTCACCGGGCTTGAGCGGCTCCGCCTTCAACTGCCCCGTCTGCGGCCCCGTGTAGGAGGTGGAGCCGTCCCCCAGGACGTGGGTCTTGCCGTCCCACTCCGGCTCCTTGGTGGCCTGTGCCGACGCCTTCTTGCTGTCCCCCGCGGCGGCGGTCGGCTGGGTGTTGTCCGTCCGGTTGAGCACCACGTAGCCGCCCATCAGGGAGGCGACGACGAGGAGCGCGGCCAGGGTGAGAAACCCCGGATGCGTGGCGGCGGGGCGGCGCGGGGCCGGTGCCTTGCGGCGGCGGCCCGACGATGACTTCATGTGCGGCTCATTCTCCCGGGGTTGGGGGGTGGGACCCGCTCGGTGGTCAGCCGAGCGGGCTCATGGCACCTGACCAGATGCCGTACGGGACGCTGTTGTCGGCGGTTCCGGCGATGCCCTCCAGAGGCAGTGGTTCGAGGCTCTTGGTGAGGTCGATGCGGTAGACGACGACCGCCGTGGACACGGTCTTGGCGGTGCCGACGTACCAGGAGGCGGTGTCCTTGGGGGTGGTGCCGGCCTTGCCCGCGACCGGTGCCTGGCCCGACTGTACGGCCGCCCGCGGGACGTCGTACGGGTGGGCGGTGCTGAAGGAGTCGGCGAGCGCGGAGGTGACCTCCGACGCGACGTCGGCGCCGAAGGCGCGGCGGACCGCCGGGGTCTCCAGGACGACCTTGGAGCCGTTCTTGGTGATCTTGCGCACCGAGTACGGCTCGGTGTTCACGCCCGCCGCGGCGAAGGTGGTGTAGCCGCTCGCCATCCGGATCGCGCTGGGCGTGGAGCTGCCCAGGGAGAGCGCGGGCACCTGGGCGCCGATGCTGGAGGACAGGAAGCCGGAGTCCTCGGCGGCCTCGCGCACCTTCTCCAGGCCGGTGTCCATGCCGAGCTGCATGAACGGCGTGTTCACCGACAGCTCCAGGGCCCGGTGCAGGGAGATCTGCCCGTACGATCTGTCGCCGTCGTTCTCGGCGGCGACCTGCTTGCCGTTGCGGTCCCAGTAGGGGCCCTCGGGCGTGGTCACCGGCACCTTGTTGTTGCCGTCGTAGAGCGACTCGCCGGTCACCTGGGTGGTGTCGCCCTCGCGGGTCTTGTGGATGCCGTTCTCGAGACCGGCCGCGTACACGAACGGCAGGAACGCGGTGCCGGCCGGGACGGTGGTGGCGTTGGACTCGTTGTAGCCCTGCGTACGGTGGTCGGGGCCGCCGTAGACGGCGAGGATCCGGCCGTCGGAGGTCACCGAGGCGGCGCCGTAGTGGGCGGCCTTCGCCGTCTTCGGGTCGTCCTTCTGGGCCGCCTTGCGGGCCTTGGTGACGGCCGCCGTGAGCTGGTTCTCACGCTTCTTGTCGAAGGTCGTGTAGATCTGGTAGCCGCCGAGGTCGAAGTCCTTCTCGGAGATGCCGCCGGACTTCTTGGCGTACTGGGAGGCGAGTTCGACCAGGTAGTCGGTCTGCTCGCCGGTGTCGTAGAGCGGGTTGCTCTTGAGCGGCTCGGGGAACTTCGTGTACGTGGCCCGCTCGGCCTTCGACAGCTTGCCGATGTCGACCATCCGGTCGAGGGTCCAGGACCAGCGCTCCACGGCGCGGGCGCGGTTGGCCTTGGACAGGGTCGGGTCGTAGAGGCCCGCGCCCTTGAGGAGGGAGGCGAGGAACGCGGCCTCGCTGGCGTTGAGCTGGCTGACGTCCTTGCCGTAGTAGGCCTGGGCGGCGCGCTGGATGCCGTAGGTGCCGCGGCCGAACCAGCTGGTGTTGAGGTAGCCCTCGAGGATGTCGTCCTTGCTCATCTGGTTGTCGAGCTTGAGGGAGATCATCGCCTCGGTGAACTTGCGGCTGACCGTCTGGTTCTGGTTCAGGTAGACGTTCTTGACGTACTGCTGGGTGATGGTGGAGCCACCCTGGGTGTCGCCCTGGCCGATGGTGCGGAACAGGGCGCGGCTGATGCCCTTGAAGGAGATGCCGGGGTCGCTGTAGAAGCTGGCGTTCTCGGCCGCGAGGACCGCCCAGCGGACGTCCTCGGGGATGTCCTTGAGCGGCATCGCCTGCCGCTGGACCCAGCCGGTGCGGGCCATGGGGGTGCCGTCGGACCAGAAGAACACGTTGTCCTGCTGGGTGGCGTACGAGTTGAGGTTCTTGGGGACGTCGGTGGCCGCGTAGGCGACGACCAGGAGCATGCTCGTGAGCCCTATGGACGCGAGGACGCCTCCCAGGCACTGCCGCCAGGACGGCAGCCAGCGCCGCCAGTCGGTGCGGCCGGGGCGCGGGTACTGCGGGCGGAGCTTGCGGGCGTACGGAGTGACACGAGCCACGTACGGTGCCATTGCCGCGGTCAGGGGGGCGAGCAGGAATGTGACCCGTGAGCGCAGGGAAGGACGCGGGGCTTTACGGCGATTCCCTGACGAACGCCCCTTTTCCTGCTCTTCGGATTTGTCGGGCACAACAGGTATGTCCGCTATTCGCAGCTGCACGGTCTCGTCCGGACGGAACGACTCGGGGATCTTCAACTGCATGGTCTCGTCCGGCCGCTGGGGCTCCTCCCCCTGCCCCACCTGGGTCACTCGTGTCTCCCTCCGCACTTTTTACATTGCTCGCGCAGGCAGACGTACAGACCCGCGAGGGTTTGACATGGTTGCCCTGGATGCGGCTGCGAACCCAGAATCCCTTGAACGTCACTGGTCATCGCGGCACTCACAAATTACCAGCGCTCTTCGCAGGTTCTCCACATAAGAAATCGACAGAAGTGAACACAGTCGAAACACTGATCCTCGCCCGCCCGGCATATGGGGATTAGCCTGTCGACATGCCTCGATACGAGTACCGCTGCCGGACCTGCGGCGACACCTTCGAACTGTCCCGTCCGATGGCGGAGTCCGCCGCTCCCGCCGACTGCCCGGCGGGCCACGACGACACGGTCAAGCTTCTGTCAACAGTAGCCGTGGGCGGCACGGCAAGCGCCGCCGCCCCCGCGCCCAGGGCGGGCGGCGGGGGTGGTTGCTGCGGGGGTGGCTGCTGCTCCTAGGGCTACCCGGACGCCTTCAGGAACTCCCGGAGGATGCGTTCACCGGCCAGGACGCCCCGTTCGGGCAGGGCGGTGAGGCCGGGGGCCGTGAACTCGGTGTCGGCCAGCTCGCCGTGGCCGGGGCGCCAGCCCCGGTCCGCGGCCAGCAGCAGGTCGGCGTCGAGGAGGGAGTCCCCGGCGGCCAGCGTCAGTTCGGCGCCGGTGCGGCGGGCCACCTCGCGCACGGCCGCGCTCTTGGTGAGCGGCTTCGGCACGGCGTAGAGCTTGCGGCCCTGCACGGACACCGTCCAGCCCCGGTTCTCCGCCCAGGCCGCCAGCTCCTTCACCCACTCCTCGGGCAGCAGCTCGCGCTCGACGACGAGATAGGCGAACAGCTCCTCGGCGTTGCGCTGCTTGCGCAGCCAGAGGGGGTCGGCGGAGGCCGCCAGATGCTCCTCCACCTCCGCGAGCGGGGCGCACTCGTCCGCCAGACGTGCCGTCACGCGCGCGTGCCAGTCCTGGTCGGAGACGCCGTCGACCAGGATGTGGCCGCCGTTGGCGCAGATCGCGTACTTCGGCGCCGGGCCGGGGAGATTGATGCGCAGGTACTGCTTGCGCGTCCGGGTGGTCGTCGGCGCGAACACCGCCGTGTCGCCGAGTTCGGTGAGCAGCCCGGCCGCCGTCTCCGTCATGAAGGACAGCGGACGGCTCTCGTGCACCTCCACGCACAGCAGCCGGGGCGCGCGGGCGTCGGGCATGGTCAGCGCGAGGGCCGACGCGGAGTAGATGAGCGTACGGTCGAGGTCGCTCGCCACCAGCACCGGCATCAGACCGCCACCGCCTTGCCGTCGGCGCCGGTCGCCCCGCGCGTGTACTGGGGGTGGATCAGCCCGACGCAGCTGTACGGCAGCTCGCCGATTTCCTCCACCGGGACTCCCCGCTGCTCCGCGAGCAGCCGTACGTGGTCCAGGTCGGCGCCCGCCCCGGCCCGCGCCAGGATCTTCCACGGCACCCGGCGCAGCAGCACCCGGGTGGTCTCGCCGACGCCGGGCTTGACCAGGTTCACATCGTGGATGCCGTACTCCTCGCTGATCCGCTCGACGGCCGCCCAGCCCTCCCAGGTCGGCGTACGGTCCGCGGCGAGGAGTTTCCTGGTGCGGGCGAGGGCCTCCAGGGCGGCCTCCGGGAAGCAGGCCTCGACGGCGGCCAGGAAGTCCATCGACACGTCCGCGCCGGCGAGTTCGCGGTAGAACTTGGCGCCGTGGAAGTCGTGCGGCCCGACCAGGTCCGCGCGCAGCACCGTTCGCGAGATCAGGCCGGAGACGGTCGAGTTGAGACACGCGGAAGGGACCAGGAAGTCCTCCCGGGTGCCGTAGGTCCGCACGCACGAGCCCGGGTCGGCGAGCACCGCGATCTCCGGGTCGAAGCCGCCGATCCCGTCCGAGGCCTCCAGCTCCCGCAGCGCTTCGGCGAGTTCGCGGGTGATGGCGCCCTTGCCGGTCCAGCCGTCGACGAAGACGACGTCCCTCGGGTCGTGGTGGGCGGCCAGCCAGCGCAGCGCGTTCGCGTCGATGCCGCGGCCCCGCACGATCGACACGGCGTAGTGCGGCAGGTCGAGCCCGTGCCGGTACTTGGCCCAGCGGCGCATGAGTACGCCGACCGGGGTGCCCGCGCGGGCCAGGGAGACCAGCACCGGGCGGGGCGACCGCTCGGCGAGCACCAGTTCCGTGACCGTGCCGACGGCCTGCGCCAGGCGGACGGCGGACGTCTCCAGGGCGACCTGGAAGAGCTTCTGGTAGCGCTCGCTGGGCTGGTACTCCACCGGCAGCGACTCCGCGTAGTGCGCGCCGCCGCTCTGGATGGCCTCCTCGCGCTCCTCGGTCGGCGCCTCCAGCGTCACGTCCGAGAGGTCCTGGAGCAGCCAGCCGACCTCCTCCGGCGGGTACGAGGAGAAGGCGGGGCCGCGGAGGGGCTCGGGCAGCATGGAGGGCCTTTCGGGGACGTACGACGGGATAACCGCGAGCAGGATGTGCGGGGCGTGCGCGCCGAGCCGGGCCAGCAGACCGTCGGGGGCGTGCAGCGCGGGGGTGTCTGCGGCCGAGTCCACGACCGCCACGACGGCGTCGAAGCCTCTGCCGTCTCCGGTGCCGGCGACGTTGTAGGCGTAGCGCTCGCCGGGGCCGTCGGCCGGGTCGTCGTGCGCGGGGAAGACGATGCGGCTGCGGATGGCGTATCCCGGGTCGTCCACGGCGAGGACCGGGGAGCGGGTGGTGGTCGAGTACCGGACCTCGGCGGCCACGGTCCGCTCCAGTTCCTGGGCGAGGCGGAGAGGGGTGTACATCAGCTCCTCGAACCCGAGCACCAGGACGCGTGCGGCGTCTTCGGGTATCGCCTTGGCCAGCTGCGCGGCCATTGCGGGGAGGGCGCTCTCCAGCCGTATTCGGTGCGACGGGGTGAAGCCGTGCCGGCCGCCGTCGGGGAGGCCGGGGGGCCAGGGGAGATCGATCACGTGCGGGCCGGTGGGGGCTGGGCGCGCCCACGCGGCGGCAGCCGCAGATTCAACACAGCCCCGCGCCCCTAGGTGGGGATCCTCATGCTTGGCCACCAGGTCCTGGCCCTTTTCCAGGACCCCCTCCGGCAGGCGTACGGTGCCCGAAGCCGCCGCCACCAGGTCCACCCTCGCGCCGATCTCCCCGGCGAAGTCCGCGAGGCGGCCCGCGTCCGCCGGCGAGCGCATGTCGACCAGGGCGACCACGACGTACCGGCGGCGCGGGTAGCGCTCGTGCAGGTCGCGGATCGTGTTCATGATGGTGTTGCCGGTGGAGAACTCGTCGTCGACCAGGACCAGCGGGCCGGTGCCGGCCAGCAGGGCCGGGTCCTCTGGCAGCAGCAGATGGGACGTGGCGTGGGAGTGGGACTCCTCGAAGCCGCCGGCCCGGGCGACGCCTGCCACCGGGCGGCGGGTGGAGTGCAGATACGGCGCGACGCCGACCCCGTCCGCGACGGCGTGGCCGAGGCCGGTGGCGGTCTCGGCGTAGCCCAGGACGACCGCCCGGCCGCTCTCCTCCTCACCGAGCAGTTCGCGCACCCTGCGGCCCAGGGCCAGCCCATGGCCGTACACGACGGACGGTGACTGCGGGACGTGCTTGCCCAGCACGTTGGAGACCAGCAGATGCGCCCGCTTGGGATTGCGCCGCAGGGCCAGCCCCAGCATCCCCTTCAGCGCGTCGTCCCCCAGGATCTCGACCCCGAGCCGCTCGGCGACCCAGCTGCCGGACCAGACCCCGTTGTTCACTGCGTTGTTCATGCGTCCCTAGATGGTGAGGTGGGTTCAGCGAGGGATGGCCGCGGCGAGCAGGTCGACGAAGCTGACGTCCTCGTGGGCGACGCCGAAGACCTCGGCGCGCAGCATGGTCCGCTCGGCCCAGGCGCGGTGCGGCTTCACCTCGTTCATCTTGTTCGTGTACTGCGACCTCAGCACGCCCCCGCCGCCGCGCTCCGGCCGCAGGATGTCCACCGCGTCGCTGTACTCCTCGTGGCTGACCACGGACAGCGCGTGCACGGCCGGCACATGGGACGGGTGGATGCAGGTCTTGCCGAGCAGGCCGTTGGCGTGGTCGAGGGAGATCTCGCGCAGCAGCCCGTCCATGGCGTGCTCGATCAGTCTCTCGCGCAGCTCGACGGCCTGCCCCTCGAGGAAGGGGCTGGTGCGCAGCAGCGGCTTGAACATGCGCTCCGGGACCCGGAAGTACTCCCACACCGGCCCGGTCACCGTGAACCCGGTGCCGTCGGCGCGGCCCAGCATGTTCACCACGTCGGCGATCACGGAGGCGACGATCTGGACGTCGTAGGCAGTCATGTCGGGCGCCCGGCGCAGGCCGTAGGAGGAACAGAAGTCGGTCACGCCGAGGCGCAGCGCCAGCACCCGGCTGCGGTACTTGTCGACCGCCCGTGCGATGCCCTCCAGGGCGTCCACCCGGGACTCGCGGTACATCAGCTCGGGCGTCTCCAGGACGGGCATGCCGAACAGCCGGTGCCCGCTGGCGCCCTCGGCGCCGGCGAGCGCCTCCAGGAACGGGATGCCGCGCTCCTCGGTGAACTTCGGGAACACGAACCCGCTCAGCAGGTTCGCGTGCGCGCCGAGCCGGCGGACCAGGTCGGGGATCTGCTCGGGCTCGCGCACCCGGATGAAGAGCAGCGGCAGTTCGACGTCCGTGCGGCCCGCCAGGTCGGCGAACTGCCGGACGAGGTTCTCCTCGCCGGCCACCACGTCCTCGTCGCCGATGGAGTCCTCCAGGCACAGCACCATCGAGACCACGCCCCGCCCGGCCTGCTTGACGACGTCGTCGGCCAGTTGCGGCCGGGTGGCCGGGCTGTACAGGGTGGCGCCCAGGGCCGCGGAGAGCAGTTTGGCCGGGGAGCCCGCGCCGAACTCGCACGGTTCCCGGTGGAAGAGGCGCTGTCGCACCTCGGGGGCCAGGTGCCCGAAATGACGCATACATCTCCCCGTGGTACGAGCTGAGCCTGTGGATTCCACAAGAGGTGGCCGGTAATAGTACGTAGAAGTCCATGTCAGGGGTTCCCACTGGGCATGAACTTCAGGTAACTCGCCCATGTGGGGTGCCCTACCCCGCGTTGTCGTGACCAGGACCGAGAGGGCAGGATGACCGCATGACGCACGCGATGCTGAAGGGGTCCAACGTCCCGCTCAAGGTCACCACGGTACGCGCCGTACTGCGCTGGACCCCCGGGCAGGGGGTCCCGGACGTCGACGCCTCCGCGCTGCTCCTCGGCCCCGACGGTCGTGTGCGCTCCGACGAGGACTTCGTCTTCTACAACCAGCCCCGGCACCCCTCCGGGAAGGTGTGGCGGCTCGGCAAGAAACGGGTCGCCGACGGTCTCACCGACACGATCCAGACGGATCTGGCCGGTGTCGAGCCCAGCGTCAGCCAGATTCTCCTGGTCGCTTCGGCGGACGGCCTCACCTTCGACGCCGTACGTTCCCTCAGCATCGTGCTGTACGACGCGGCGAGCGACGGCGACGCGATCGCGACGTTCGACATCCGTCCCGAGACCGGTGAGGAGACCGCCCTGATCTGCGGCGAGCTGTACCGCCGTGGTGAGGGCTGGAAGTTCCGCGCGCTCGGCGAGGGCTACTCCAACGGTCTCAAGGGCCTCGCGACGGACTTCGGCATCTCGGTGGACGAGTCCGAGGAGGCGACGTCGGACGACCCCACGCCGGCCCCTCTCCCGCCCACCCCGAGCCTCTCCCAACCCCTGCCTCCCGAGCAGCCGACCTCCGCGGTCCCCCAACAGCAACCGGCGTACGGCTACCCGTCCAACCTCCCGACGCACGGCTACGGCTACCCGGACGGCAACTTCCGGCTGCCGCCCCAGGGACCGCAGTTCATCGGGCGGTAGACCGTTGCGGGGTTACTTCTCGACCTTCGTCTTGTAACCCCGCCCCCACTGCAACCCCCACCCGTACAACCGGTCCAGCTCCGCCTGGAACCCGTACACGAACCGCACCTCGCGCCGCACCATCAGCTCCCCCTTCACGTTCTCGATCATCACGACCGCGCAGGACCGCGCCTGCGGGTGCCGTTCGTCGAGGCCGATCTCTATTCGGGGCCCGTTGCTGGGGTACAGCGTCACGATCGCGTGGGTACGGTCGAACGCCGGGGTCTGGTCGTAGATGTAGACGAAGACCAGCAGCCGCTTGATCTCGTCGCGGTGGTCGAGGTTGACGTACATCGTCTCGCCGGACGCCGAGCCGAACCGGTCGTCCCCGCTGAGTTTGACGTACGGCGCCCCGTTCACGTCCCCCAGCAGCCCGCCCAGCGGCTGTACGACCCCCTTCGTGCCGTCGGCCAGCTCGTACAGGCAGCCGAGGTCGAGGTCGACGTTGACCATGCTCTGGCTGTGTCCCATGACCTCCGGGGGCCGCAGCGCCTTGAAGGGGTGGCGCAGCAGGCTCTCCCGCTGGGGTCCGCCGAAGTCGGAGGTCCGCATCCGCCAGGTCAGGTTGACCCGCAGGTTCCCGGTGGCCGCGCCCTGTTTGGTGAGGGAGACCTGGTGGTGCCGTTTGGTCAGTTCGATCGCGTTGCTCGCCGCGCTGCCCGAGTCGAAGTCGGCGCTGCGGCTGCCCAGGAGCCCGTCGAAGAAGCCCATTCCCCGCCCCCACATCCACTGTCGAAGACCGACTGTCCAAGACCGGCGGGACGGCCGTGGAGGACAGTTCCCCACCGGCCGCCCCGCCAGAGAGCGTTCCCTCACTCAGGAGGTGGTCACACCCCGGACGAGACCTCAGTCTTCTCGTCCGAGCCCGCGGCTTTTCCCTCGGCTGCCGCGATTTTCTGGTTGCGGCGCACGGACGACAAGAAGGACCAGCCGATCAGGATCACACCGACGGAGCCGGTGATGAGCTCGTGGATCTGGTACTGGATGGTGACCATGAGGATCACGGCGAGGGCGCCGATCGCGTAGTGGGCGCCGTGCTCCAGGTAGACGTAGTCGTCGAGGGTGCCCTGGCGGACCAGGTAGACCGTCAGCGAACGGACGTACATCGCGCCGATGCCCAGGCCCAGCGCCATCAGGACGATGTCGTTGGTGATGGCGAAGGCGCCGATCACGCCGTCGAAGGAGAAGGACGCGTCGAGGACTTCCAGGTAGAGGAACATGAAGAACGCGGCCTGGCCGGCCAGCACGACCGGCGAGCGCTTCTTGCCGCTGCGCTCGGCCTCTTCCTCCTCCTCGTGCTCGCGTTCCTCCGCTTCCTCCAGGCGGTCCTCGAAGTAGCCGGAGAGACCGCCGACGACCAGGTACGTGATCAGGCCCGCGACCCCGGAGATCAGGACCGTCTGTGCCTTGTCGACGTGGCCGCCGCCGTGCTGGTGGGCGTGGGTGGCGAAGGTGAACGAGGTGATGAGCAGGACGATCAGGGCGATGCAGACCGACAGCATGTCGACCTTGCCCAGCTTGGCCAGCGGGCGCTCGATCCAGCGCAGCCAGAGGATGTCACGGGTCTCGAAGATGAAGTCGAGGAAGATCATCAGCAGGAACATGCCGCCGAAGGCCGCGATCGCCGGGTGGGCGTCGGTGACCAGTTCCTGGTAGCGGTCCTTGTCGTTGAGCGCGAGGTCGACCGCGTCGATCGGGCCGATCTTGGCGCTGAGCGCGACGATCACGACGGGGAAGACCAGCCGCATGCCGAAGACAGCGATGAGCACGCCGACGGTGAGGAAGATCTTCTGCCAGAAGGCGGACATCTTCTTCAGGATTCCGGCGTTGACCACCGCGTTGTCGAACGACAGCGAGATCTCGAGGATGGAGAGGATCGCCACGATGCCGAAGGCCTCCCACCCCCCGTAGAAGACCGCAGCGACCAGGCCGAGCGCGGTGACCGCGAACGACCAGCCGAAGGTTTTCAGAAGCACTGGCTACCCAATCCTGTTAGTACGGGTCTCCCCCGCGCCGTACTCGGCTTTACGAAACGTTGACTCCGAAGTCTAGAGCGATGCCCCGCAAGCCCGACGCGTACCCCTGTCCTACCGCCCTGAACTTCCATTCGCCCTGGTAGCGATAGAGCTCACCGAAGATCATCGCCGTTTCGGTGCTCGCGTCCTCGCTGAGGTCGTAGCGGGCGAGCTCCTGGCCGTCGGCCTGGTTGACGACCCGGATGAAGGCGTTGGAGACCTGGCCGAAGGTCTGGCCCCGCTCGTCGGCCATGTGGATGGAGACCGGGAAAACGATCTTGTCGCAGCCGGCCGGCACCTTGGCGAGGTCCACCAGGATCGACTCGTCGTCGCCGTCGCCCTCGCCGGTGAGGTTGTCACCGGTGTGCTCCACGGAGCCGTCGGGGCTCTTGAGCTGGTTGTAGAAGACGAACCACTCGTCCCCGAGCACCCGGCCGCTGTTGCACAGCAGCGCGCTGGCGTCGAGGTCGAAGGGGGCTCCGGTGGTGGAGCGCGCGTCCCAGCCGAGCCCGACCATCACCTGAGTGAGGTTCGGCGCGGCCTTGGAGAGGGAGACATTGCCCCCCTTGGCGAGCGTGACGCCCATGTTGCTGGTCCTCCCCTGGGTGATGCCTGTGCGGTTGTCCTGCGCGTCCGGCGCCGCCCCTAAACGGTGCGGCGCCGGATGGTGAACCTTGGTGCCCCCGGTCGCCTCAGACGTTGACGCCGAAGTCCTGGGCGATGCCGCGCAGCCCGGAGGCATAGCCCTGGCCGATGGCGCGGAACTTCCACTCCGCGCCGTGCCGGTAGAGCTCGCCGAAGACCATCGCGGTCTCGGTCGAGGCGTCCTCGCTCAGGTCGTAGCGGGCGATCTCCGCCTCGCCCGCCTGGTTCACCACGCGAATGAACGCGTTGCGGACCTGGCCGAACGACTGCTGGCGGTTCTCGGCGTCGTAGATCGAGACCGGGAACACGATCTTCTCGATGTCGGCCGGCACCCCCGCGAGGTTGACCTTGATCTGCTCGTCGTCGCCCTCGCCCTCACCGGTGATGTTGTCGCCGGTGTGCTCGACGGAGCCGTCGGGGCTCTTGAGGTTGTTGAAGAACACGAAGTTCGCGTCGCTGCCGACCTTGCCGGAGTTGTTCAGCAGCAGCGCGCTCGCGTCCAGGTCGAAGTCGGTGCCGGTCGTGGTGCGGACGTCCCACCCCAGACCGACGATGACCGCGGTCAGGCCGGGGGCCTCCTTGGTCAGCGAAACGTTGCCGCCCTTGCTGAGGCTGACTCCCACGAGTCCTCCATTGGTGTCCTGGGGCGGGGAGCCCCGTGGTGCGTGGATTTCGGAACTATCGGATCAACGAGTCGATCCTAGTGACGGGTTCCCGCCCCCCGCAGGCCCTGGAGCCGAAGAATCACCGGTGTCGCCGCCGCTCGGGGGCCGGTGTGGTCAGAGGGTGTCGAGTGCCTTGACGTACTCGCCGAGGTCACGGGCGTCCGGCAGGGCGTTGACGACGGTCCAGCGGACCACGCCCTCCTTGTCGATGACGAAGGTGCCGCGCACCGCGCAGCCCTTGTCCTCGGCGAAGACACCGTAGGCGCGGGACACCTCGCCGTGCGGCCAGAAGTCGCTGAGCAGCGGGTATTCCAGGCCCTCCTGCTCGGCGAAGACCCGCAGGGTGTGGATGGAGTCGTTGGAGACGGCGAGCACCTGGGTGTCGCGGTCGGCGAACTTCGGCAGGTTGTCGCGCACCTCGCACAGCTCGCCGGTGCACACGCCGGTGAAGGCGAAGGGATAGAAGAGCAGGATGACGTTCTTGCTCCCGCGGAAGTCGGAGAGCTGCACGGTGGCGCCGTGGTTGTCCTTGAGCTCGAAGTCGGGGGCCTTGTCGCCGACCTGGATCGCCATCGCGGGGATGTCCCTTCGTGGGGCTGTCTGGGTGACTCCCACCCTACGCAGCCCCCCGCGAGGGACGGCGTACGGGCCGGGCACGCCGGCCCGGCCCGTACGGCCTCACGTCACTTCTTGGACTTGGCTGCCTTCGGCGTCAGAAGCCGGGTGCCGTTCCAGTCCTTGCCGACATTGACGCTCTTGGTCTGCGACAGACCGGAGGTCGTCGCCGCCTCGCCGATGTCACTGGGCTCGACGTATCCCTCCCGGCCGGTCTTCGGCGTCAGAAGGAGGATGGAGCCGCCCTCTTCCATGTACGCGATGGCATCCACCAGCGCATCCGTCAGGTCGCCGTCATCGTCGCGGAACCAGAGAACGACGGCGTCGGCCACGTCGTCGTACTCCTCATCCACCAGATCGCTGCCGATGACTTCCTCAATGGACTCGCGGAGCTCCTGATCGACGTCGTCGTCGTAGCCGATCTCCTGGACCACCTGGTCAGGCTGGAACCCCAGCCTGACGGCAAGGGTCGTCCGCTCCTCCGCGTGGTCCGCGGTCGCGCTCACGGGTTGCCTCCTGATCATGTTTTGGGAATAACTCAGCCACGCGCGTGCGCGAAGCATTGGCCGTAGTCCACACGGGCGGGGCGGATCGCGCAAGTACCCGGCGGTTCGGACCGCCGAAACGGTGACGATCCTGGCCGTGTCGACGCAACTCCAGGCACGCGATCCGGACCGAAGGTGACATACACCACACCTATCTGCCCGGTTTGTACGATTGGGAACCATCCATGGATGCGAGATTCGAACAGATGGTGATTACCTCTGGGTAGAGATGACGTTTGAACCCCCGAGGTACACGATGGGGGGCGGTAAACGCACTGGACAACCAGCCCCACCCAGCCCTCTGACAGGTAAGGAACAGCGTGGCTTCCGGATCCGATCGCAACCCGATCATCATTGGCGGCCTTCCGAGTCAGGTTCCTGACTTCGATCCCGAGGAAACCCAGGAGTGGCTCGACTCCCTCGACGCCGCGATCGACGAACGCGGCCGGGAGCGGGCCCGCTATCTGATGCTCCGGCTGATCGAGCGCGCCCGCGAGAAGCGGGTGGCCGTGCCCGAGATGCGCAGCACGGACTACGTCAACACCATCCCCACCAGGGCCGAGCCGTTCTTCCCGGGCAACGAGGAGATCGAGCGCCGGATCCTCAACGCGACCCGCTGGAACGCCGCCGTGATGGTGTCCAGGGCCCAGCGGCCCGGCATCGGCGTCGGCGGGCACATCGCCACCTTCGCGTCCTCCGCGTCGCTCTACGACGTCGGCTTCAACCACTTCTTCCGCGGCAAGGACGAGGGCGACGGCGGCGACCAGGTCTTCTTCCAGGGGCATGCCTCGCCGGGCATCTACGCGCGCGCGTTCCTTCTGGACCGGCTGAGCGAGCAGAACCTGGACGCGTTCCGCCAGGAGAAGTCGAAGGCGCCGTACGGGCTGTCCTCGTATCCGCACCCGCGGCTGATGCCGGACTTCTGGGAGTTCCCGACCGTGTCGATGGGCCTCGGCCCGATCGGCGCGATCTACCAGGCGCGGATGAACCGCTACATGCACGCGCGCGGGATCGCCGACACCTCCAAGTCGCGCGTGTGGGCCTTCCTCGGCGACGGCGAGATGGACGAGCCGGAGTCGCTCGGCCAGCTGACCATCGCCGCCCGTGAGGGCCTGGACAACCTGACCTTCGTCGTCAACTGCAACCTCCAGCGGCTCGACGGGCCGGTGCGGGGCAACGGCAAGGTGATCCAGGAGCTGGAGTCGGTCTTCCGGGGCGCCGGCTGGAACGTGATCAAGCTGATCTGGGACCGCTCCTGGGACCCGCTGCTCGCGCAGGACCGCGACGGCATCCTGGTCAACCGGATGAACACGACGCCGGACGGGCAGTTCCAGACGTACGCCACCGAACCCGGCTCGTACATCCGCGACCACTTCTTCGGCGACGACCAGCGGCTGCGCGCGATGGTCGAGGGCATGACCGACGACCAGATCCTGCACCTGGGCCGCGGCGGTCACGACCACAAGAAGATCTACGCGGCGTTCAAGGCCGCCGTGGAGCACACCGGGCAGCCGACGGTCATCCTCGCCAAGACCGTCAAGGGCTGGACGCTGGGCCCGAACTTCGAGGGCCGCAACGCCACGCACCAGATGAAGAAGCTGACGGTCGCCGACCTCAAGGGCTTCCGCGACCGCCTCCACCTGCCGATCTCCGACCAGGAGCTGGAGTCCGGCGCGCCGCCGTACTTCCACCCCGGGCGGAACTCGGAGGAGATCCAGTACATGCACGACCGGCGCAAGTCGCTGGGCGGCTACGTCCCGACCCGCGTCGTACGCGCCGAGCCGCTCGCGCTGCCGGACGAGAAGACGTACGCGAGTGTGAAGAAGGGCTCGGGCCAGCAGTCCATCGCGACCACCATGGCCTTTGTGCGGCTCCTCAAGGACCTCATGCGGGACAAGGAGCTGGGCAAGCGCTTCGTACTGATCGCACCGGACGAGTACCGCACGTTCGGCATGGACTCGTTCTTCCCGAGCGCGAAGATCTACAACCCGCTCGGCCAGCAGTACGAGTCGGTCGACCGCGATCTGCTGCTCGCGTACAAGGAGTCGCCGACCGGGCAGATGCTGCACGACGGCATCTCGGAGGCGGGCTGTACGGCCTCGCTCATCGCGGCGGGCTCGGCGTACGCGACGCACGGCCAGCCGCTCATCCCGGTGTACGTCTTCTACTCGATGTTCGGTTTCCAGCGCACCGGTGACCAGTTCTGGCAGATGTCGGACCAGCTGGCGCGCGGTTTCGTCCTGGGTGCGACCGCCGGGCGTACGACGCTGACCGGTGAGGGTCTGCAGCACGCGGACGGCCACTCGCAGCTGCTCGCGTCGACGAACCCGGGCTGTGTGGCGTACGACCCGGCGTACTCGTACGAGATCGCGCACATCGTGCAGGACGGGCTGCGCCGGATGTACGGCCCGGACAGTGAGGACGTCTTCTACTACCTCACCGTCTACAACGAGCCCATCCAGCACCCGGCCGAGCCGGAGAACGTGGACGTCGAGGGCATCCTGGCGGGCGTCCACCGGATCGCCGAGGCCACCGCCGGCACCATCCCCGCGCAGGTCATCGCCTCCGGTGTGGCCGTCCCGTGGGCGGTCGAGGCGCAGAAGATCCTCGCCGAGGAGTGGGGCGTGAAGGCCGACGTCTGGTCGGCGACCTCCTGGAACGAGCTGCGGCGCGAGGCCGTCGAGGTCGAGCGGCACAACCTGCTGCACCCGGAGGAGGAGCAGCGGGTGCCGTACGTGACGCGCAAGCTGAGCGGCGCCGAGGGACCGTTCGTGGCGGTGTCCGACTGGATGCGGTCGGTGCCGGACCAGATCGCGCGGTGGGTGCCGGGCACGTTCCAGTCGCTGGGCGCGGACGGCTTCGGCTTCGCCGACACCCGGGGCGCGGCCCGCCGGTTCTTCCACATCGACGCGCAGTCGATCGTGGTGGCGGTGCTGACCGAGCTGGCGAAGGAGGGGAAGGTGGACCGGTCGGTGCTGAAGCAGGCGATCGACCGCTACCAGCTCCTCGACGCGTCGGCGGCGGACCCCGGGGCCGCGGGCGGCGACGCGTAGCGGGTACCCGCGCGTACCGCGTGAGAGGGGCGCTGGGGCCGGTGGCTCCGGCGCCCCTTACGCGTTCCCTACGATGCGGGCATGCAACAACGAACGGCGCAGGCGCGGTGGGAGCGGTGGACCCAGCGGCCGTTGCTGGCCCTCGCGGTGGTGTTCGCCGTCGCCTACGCCCTGCCCATCGTGGACACGTCGGCCGGGCACGCGGTGACGGTGGCGTGCACCGCGGTCGAGTGGGTGGTGTGGGGGGCGTTCGCCGCGGACTACGTCGTCCGGCTGGCGCTGACGGAGCGCCGGGGGCAGTTCGTCCGCAGCCACTGGCTGGACCTGTGCGCGGTCGTACTGCCGCTGCTCCAGCCGCTGCGGCTGCTGCGGCTGGTGTCGACGCTGCTGCTGGTGGGGCGGCGGGCGCAGATGGCCGACCAGATCCGGGTGACGACATACGTCGCGGGGGCGGTGGTCGGGCTGCTGATGTTCGGCTCGCTCGCCGTGCTGTCGGTGGAGCGGGACTCGCCGGACGGGAACATCCGCACTCTGGGTGACGCGCTGTGGTGGTCCTTCACGACGATGACGACCGTCGGCTACGGCGATCACGCGCCGACCACCGGGCTCGGGCGGATGATCGCGGTCGGCCTGATGCTCTCCGGTATCGCCCTGCTCGGTCTCGTCACGGCGAACATCGCGGCGTGGTTCATGGAGCGCTTCGAGAAGGACGACGTGGAGGAACGCGCCCAGACGCAGGCGATCCTGGCGCTGACGGAGGAGGTACGGGCGCTGCGGGCGGAGGTCGCGGAACTTCGGGACCACTCCCTGAGGCCGTAACAGCCAGGTCCGCGGCGCGCTGTCCCCCTCCGGCAGCGCGTCGCGGACCTGGTCGCCCTGTCATCCGGAGGGCCTGACTAACTGTGACCTGTGGCACGTGCCGGAGGCGAGAGAGCTTTAGCGTTGTCACCCTGATAGGGGAAATCCGTTGACGTCGGGTCAGGTGACGTCAGGGCAGGTGACGTCGGGCAGGTTCGCCCCCGGCCCGTGGACCTCAGATGTGGCCGACCCCCGCGCCCGCCTCCGCGTTCTCCCCGCGCTTGGTGAGCAGGGCGACGAAGACGGCGACGACCGCCACGCCCGCCGCCACCAGGGACGCGAGGCTCATCCCGGAGATGAACGTGTCATGGGCGACGCCGGTGATCTTCGCGGCGACCTCGGGCGGCGTCTGCGCCGCCAGCGGGGGCACCCCGACCTGGACCGCCTCGGAGGCCTGGGCCAGTTCTGCGGGGCTGAGTTCGGGCAGTCCGGCCGCGGTCCAGTTGCCGGCGAGGTCGCTGTCGACCTTGGAGGCCATCACCGCGCCCAGCACGGCCGTGCCGAGGCTGCCGCCGATCTGCATCGCCGCCTGCTGGAGGCCGCCCGCCACGCCCGACAGCTCCATGGGCGCGTTGCCGACGATGACCTCCGTCGCGCCGACCATGACCGGGGCGAGGCCGAGGCCGAGCAGGGCGAACCAGAGGGCCATGGCCGCGCTGCCGGTGTCCGTCTCCAGCGTGGACATGCCGTACATGGCGAGCGCGGTGGCCGCCATGCCGCCCGCCAGCGGGATGCGCGGGCCCAGCTTGGTGATCATCACGCCCGCGAGCGGGGAACCGACGATCATCATGCCGGTGAGCGGCAGGAGGTGCAGGCCGGCGTCGATGGGGCTCATGCCGTGCACGTTCTGGAGGTAGAACGTCACGAAGAACAGGCCGCCCATGAAGGCGATGGCCATCAGGACCATCAGGACCACGCCCGCGGCCAGCGGGACCGAGCGGAACAGCGTCAGCGGGATCAGCGGCTCCTTGACCTTCGTCTCCCAGATGGCGAAGGCCGCGAAGAGGACGACGGAGCCGACCACGAACGCCCAGGTCTTGCCGTCGCCCCAGCCCCAGGCCGGAGCCTTGATCAGGGCCCAGACCAGGCAGAACATCGCGCCCGAGAGCAGGGCGATGCCGAGCAGGTCGAAGGAGCGCGGCGCGTTCTCCGCGCGGTGGTCGAGCAGGAACATCACGCCGAGGACGACGGCGAGGACTCCGACCGGCACGTTGATGAAGAACACCGACTGCCAGTTGACGTGCTCCACGAGCACGCCGCCGAGGATCGGGCCGCCGGCGGTGGAGGCGCCGATGACCATGCCCCAGATGCCGATCGCCATGTTGAGCTTCTCGGCCGGGAAGGTGGCCCGCAGCAGGCCGAGCGCGGCCGGCATCAGCAGCGCGCCGAACAGGCCCTGCAGGACCCGGAAGGCGACGACCGCGGCGATGCTGCTGGACAGGCCGATGGCTCCGGAGGCGGCGGCGAAGCCGACGACGCCTATCAGGAAGGTCTGGCGGTGGCCGAAGCGGTCACCGAGCTTGCCCGCGGTGATCAGGGAGACCGCGAGGGCGAGGAAGTAGCCGTTGGTGATCCACTGGACGTCGGCGAAGCTCGCGCCGAGGTCCTTCTGGATGGCCGGGTTGGCGATGGCGACGATGGTGCCGTCCAAGGCCACCATCATGACCCCGACGGCGACGGTTATGAGAGTGAACCAGGGGTGTCCGCGCAGCCCGTCGGCCGGCGCCCCCTTCGACGGGGCTGTCGGTGCCTTGTCCCCCGACCCCGTCGTGTCGATGGTGGTCTGACTAGTCATGCTTCCGAGGCTAGTGACAGCCACTGACAATTGACAAACGAGTTCACAAGTCGGTAACTGACACATTATGGAAACTCTGCGTGAGCGAAAAAAACAGCGCACCCGGGACGCGCTCCTGCGGGCCGCGGTCGAGCTGTTCACCACGCAGGGGTACGAGGCGACCACCGTCGACGCGATCGCCGAGGCCGTCGACGTCTCCCAGCGCACCTTCTTCCGCTACTTCGCGGGCAAGGACGAGGCCGCGCTCGGTCTGCTGGACATGACGGTGGAGCGGTTCGTCCGGGCGGTGCGGGAGCGGCCGGCGCACGAGGCGCCGATGGAGGCGCTGCGCCAGGCCGTGCTGGACGGCTGGCAGTCGATCCACGAGATCGTCGAGAGCGTCGTACCGGTGGAGCAGTACCTGAGGATGTACCGGGTGATCGAGTCGACGCCGGTGCTGCTCGCCGCGCATCTGCGGCGGTCCCTGGAGGTCGAGGAGACGCTGGCCCGGGTGATCGCCGAGCGCGAGGGCCTCGACGTGGACGCCGATCCCCGGCCGCGGCTCGCGGTGGCCGTCTTCAGCGGGGTGATGCGGGTGACCGAGCGGCAGTGGGTGACGGGCCCGGAATTCAGCGTGGCGGGCATGCACGCGCTGACGTCCCGCTACCTCGATCAGGTGGGACCGGCCCTGCTGGGAAGCTGGCGCAAGCCCTGAAAAGCCTTATGACCATCACCACGCCACACCAAACGTGATCCCTGTCACTTTATTAACCTGAGACCCTCCCGTTCTCCTAGTGTGTCCTCCCAGTGACTTCCTTCGACACCTCCCCCCAGCTCGGCGCCTGGCGTGCGCTGCTCGCTCTGGCCGTGGTGTTCCTCATGCTGGCGACCACCGGCTGGACCGCCGTACGCCATCAACGGGGAACCACGGCCCTGCAGGCCTCGCGCTCGGCGTGGGAGCACGGCAGGCTCGACGGCCACGCACTGCCGGACCCCGACGCGACGCCCGGCCGGATCGCCCGTTTCTTCGCCTCGCTGAACGCCGCCCAGCGCACCGAGCTCGTGCACGCCTACCCGCTCGCGGTGGGCAACATGAACGGCGCCCCGGTCACGCTGCGCTACCGCGCCAACCGGCTCGCCCTGCGCGAGCAGACGCGGATCGAGCGCGAGCGGATGCACGACAGCCGGCTCTCGCCCACCGGGCAGCAGGAGGCCGGGCGGCGCATGCACCGCTACGAGGTGATGAGCAGCGCCCACCGGCAGATGCTCGCCTTCGACCCGGAGGGCTCGGGGCGTGCCGCCGAGGTCTTCGGCGACCTCGAGGAGGCCCGACGGATCTCCGTCGTCGTCCCCGGCGTCGACACCGACGTGCTCACCTTCCAGCGCACCAACCGCAGATACTCGGCACCGGTCGGCATGGCCGAGGCCCTGTACGAGACCGAGCGCGAGGTCAGCCCGTCGACCCGGACCGCCGTGATCGCCTGGGCCGACTACACCTCCCCCGACGGCCTCGGCATCGACTCGGCGACCGCGATGCGCGCGGAGAACGGCGCCGTACGGCTGAACGCGCTGCTGCGCGCCCTGCCCGGCAGCTCGCCCGTCTCGATGTTCTGCCACAGCTACGGCTCGGTGGTCTGCGGGGTCGCGGCGCGCGGGATGCCCTCGCGGGTCGCCGACATCGCGGTGGCGGGGAGCCCCGGTATGCGGGTGGAGAAGGCTTCCCAGCTGCGCACGGGTGCCCATGTGTGGGCGATGCGGGACGCCGACGACTGGGTGCAGGACGTGCCGCACCTGGAGGTCGGCGGGCTCGGGCACGGCGAGGACCCGATGTCCAGGGCGTTCGGCGCACGGCTGCTGTCGTCGAAGGACGCGGAGGGCCACGGCGGCTACTTCGTGCCCGGCACGGACAGCCTGCGCAACCTCGCCGGCATCGGAACTGGCGCATACCGCTCGGTGCGGTGCGCAGCAGACGACGGCACCTGCCGGGCGGGTTTGTCCGGCACTGCCACGGACGGACGCGCGTAGAGACGCAGAAATTGCGGCCCGCGCGAGGAGGGGACGAAGATGCGTGTCGCGCATACGATGAGCCGCATGGGTGACGTACTGGCCGGATTTCATGCCGCCTGGGAGTTCGATTCCGACTCCGTACACATCCGCTACGAACGGGGGATGCGCACACCCAAGCTGCTCTCGGCGCTGGGTGAACGGAGGATTCCGCTCGCGGCCCTGGAGGGGGTGACCCTCTCACCGGGCAGGCGGGGCACGGTCGTGCTGCGGGCCGAGGTGCGGCCCGGCGCCGATCCGCTGATGGAGGCGGCGGCCGGGCAG
This sequence comes from Streptomyces vulcanius, assembly GCF_042653945.1. Lineage (NCBI taxonomy): Bacteria > Bacillati > Actinomycetota > Actinomycetes > Kitasatosporales > Streptomycetaceae > Streptomyces > Streptomyces vulcanius. The sequence continues at coordinate 165,065 of NZ_JBHSFK010000014.1, forward strand.
CTCAAGGAAGGGTGCGATCCGTACCGGCTGGTGCTGCCCGCCGAGCGGGAGCTGCTGGCCGAGTACTACGCGGACGAACTCAAGGGGCGGCTCGTCGAGTCCGGTCCGACGGAACGATTCCTCGTGGAGGCGCCACCAGTACCGCTGTCCTTCAAGGCCTACGACGCGAAGGCGTCCTTCGACGGACGGACCGTGCGGTTCCGGTGGTTCTGGACGGGCGCGTCGTCGGCGAAGTGGCGGGCCGGGGACCAGAGTTTCCCGGTGGGCGAGCTGAACGACGTGGAGTGGCGCTCGCCGGAGCTGCTCGAGGGGTATCTGCGGCTGCGGCGCCGGGAGGACGGCGAACGGCCCGGGCAGCCGGACCAGGATCCGGCCGCCGTGGTGTTCGGGCTGGGGTACGGCGCGCTGCACGAGTCACTGCCGTTCGCGGCGGCGGTTCTGGCAGCGGTTCGCGGGCGGTGAAGAGCCCCTCGGGGTGGGTCTACTCACGCCCCTTCGAAGTGGACGTCATGTCCGCGTAGCGGTCGCCGGCCACCTTGTCCGCTATGGGCTCCAGGAGGGCCAGTTCGTCCTCCGTCAGGCTGATCGTCGTCGCCCGTGCGTTCTCCTCGACGCGGGACGGCCTGCGGGTGCCCGGGATCGGGACCACCGGGAGGCCGTGCACCCGGGCCTGCTGCTGGACCCAGGCCAGGGCGATCTCGCCGACGGTCGCCTCATGGGCCTTCGCGACCGCGCGGATCACCTCCAGCAGGGCCGCGTTGGCCGCCGCGTTCTCGCCGGTGAAGCGGGGCTGCGTACGGCGGTAGTCGTCCGCCGTGAGCGTCTCGGCCTGGGTGAACGAGCCGGTCAGGAAGCCGCGACCGAGCGGGGAGTACGGGACCAGGGCGACGCCCAGCTCCCGGGCCGCCGGCACGACCTGCGCCTCGATGTCCCGGCTGAACAGCGACCACTCCGACTGCACGGCGGCGATCGGGTGCACCGCGTGCGCGGCGCGCAGTTCGCCGGCCGTCACCTCGCTCAGGCCCAGCTGCTTGACCTTGCCCTCGCGCACCAGCTCGGCCATCACGCCGACGGTGTCCTCGATCGGTACGGCCGGGTCGCGCCGGTGCATGTAGTAGAGGTCGATGACGTCGACGTCCAGGCGTTCCAGGCTCGCCTCGACCGCCTGGCGGATGTAGGGCGCGTCGTTGCGGATGATCCGCCGGGCCGGGTCGTCCGGCGGGATCGACAGGGCGAACTTGGTGGCGATGACGACCTCGTCGCGGTGCGCCTTGAAGAACGGGGAGAGGAACCGCTCGTTCTCGCCGTCGCCGTACGCGTCGGCCGTGTCGTAGAGGGTGACGCCGAGTTCCAGGGCGCGGTCCAGGGTGGCGCGGGACTCCTCCGCGTCGGAGGGGCCGTACGCGAAGCTCATGCCCATGCAGCCGAGGCCCTGGACGCCGACCTCGGGGCCGTGTTCGCCGAGCCGGACGGTCGGGATGGTGGGGCTGCTCATCGGACGGGGGTCCTTTCCGCTTCGTAGGCACGGGCGCCGGAAGAGGCGTCCGCGTAGAACATGATCTTGCGGTCGAGCACGGCCAGCGTGTCCTGGAGCTCCGCGATCCTGGCCCGCACGTCCCGCCGGGTCGCCTCGAGGAGTTCGTACCGCTCGGGATACGTGCTGTCGCCCTCGCGCACCAGCTCGGCGTACCGCACCATGTCGGCGACCGGCATCCCGGTCAGCCGCAGCTTGCCCACGAGGTCGAGCCAGTCCAGGTCGCGGTTGCTGTAGCGGCGCTGGCCGGTGTGCGAGCGGTCGATGTGGGACATCAGCCCGATCCGCTCGTACCAGCGCAGGGTGTGGGCGGTGAGCCCGGTGAACGCGACGACCTCGCTGATCGTGTAGCTGTCCTGTCCGTCGGGACGAGGGTGGCGCGGCGGTGGCGCGGCGCAGACGTCGTCGCGGGAGGTTTGCTCGGCGGTCAGGGGCGTGGACTGCAACACCGTCATGGCTCCACGCTATGACGTTGGAGTGGGCTCGAAGCAAGCGGAACCGGTAAGAATTCGGGGGACGCGGCTTGATCGCAACGGTTAGCGTGCCGGGCATGACAAAGGTACGCCGCGCCCTGCCCGAGGACGCCGCCGAGGTACTGCGGTTGCGTCAGGTGATGCTCGATTCCGTGTTCGCCGCCGCCGGTTCCTCGGACTGGCACGGCGAGTCCCTCCCGGTCCTGCGGTCCCGGCTCGCCGCCCCGGACGGCGATCTCGCCGCGTTCGTCGTGAACCATCCGGAACGGCCGGGGCTGCTGGCCGCGCTGGCGGTGGGCACGATGGAGTACCGGATCGGGCGGCCGGGCAATCCGCAGGGCCGGGTGGGGCACGTCTTCAGCGTCGCGACCGACCCGGCCACGCGCCGCCGCGGGTACGCGCGCGCGTGCGTGGAGTCGCTCCTGGACTGGTTCCGGGAGCAGGGCGCCGGCCAGGTCGACCTCAACGCCTCCGCCGAGGCCGAGCCGCTCTACGCGTCACTGGGCTTCCTACGCAAGCCGGACCCCTCGATGCGGCTGACGCTGTGAGCCGCATAGGCTCGACGGCATGTCGCTGCAGAGCCTCGCGCTGATCGAGAACTGGCCGGTTCCCTCCGCCGCCGCGGGTGTCGTACGGGCCGACGGCACGGTCCTGGGCACCCACGGCCCCGTCGGGCGGCGCTTCCCGCTGGCCTCGGTCACCAAGCCGCTCGCCGCGTACGCCGCGCTCGTCGCGTACGAGGAGGGCGCGCTGGAGCTGGACGAGCCCGCCGGGCCGCCCGGGGCGACCGTCCGCCATCTCCTCGCGCACACCTCGGGGCTCGCCTTCGACGAGCACCGGGTCACGGCCCCGCCCGGGGAGCGGCGGCTGTACTCCAACGCCGGGTTCGAGCAGCTCGGCGACCATCTCGCGAAGGCGACGGACATCCCGTTCGCGGAGTATCTGCGGCAGGCGGTGCTGGAGCCGCTGGGAATGACGTCCACCTCGCTGGAGGGGTCGCCCGCCAAGGACGGTGTGTCGACGGTCCTGGACCTGCTGCGGTTCGCGGCGGAGGTGCAGGCGCCGCGGCTCCTCGACCCGCGCACGGTCGCGGAGGCGATGACCGTGCAGTACCCGGGGACGAAGGGCGTCCTGCGGGGCTACGGCCACCAGAACCCCAACGACTGGGGTCTCGGCTTCGAGATCCGGGACTCCAAGTCCCCGCACTGGACCGGCTCTTCGTCCTCGCCGCGCACCTTCGGACACTTCGGCCAGTCCGGTACGTTCCTGTGGATCGACCCCGCCGCAGAGGTGGCGTGTGTGGCTCTCACCGACCGCGCCTTCGGCCCCTGGGCGGTCGAGGCCTGGCCGGCTTTCACGGACGCGGTACTGGCCGAGCTCTAGGCCAACTCCCAGACCAGCAGCTCGACTTCGGTCACCCCGACCGCCTCCGTGTCCTTGGTGTCGGTGATACGGGCCGCATCCCCCGGCCCCAACTCCGTGCCGTCCAGCAGGACTTCGCCGCGCACGACATGGACGTACACATGGGGCGCGTCCGGTACGGCCGTGCGCTCGCCCGGCGCCAGACGCCGTACGTGGAGCATCGCGCCGGCCTCCGGGACGGCGTACGGGGTGGAGTCGGCGATGCCCCGGACGATCTCGTAGGAGGGGTCGCCGCCGGGGTCCAGGGGGGCCAGCCACATCTGGACGAAGACCAGTGGCTCCGTACCGTCGTTGCGCTCGACGTGCCGTACTCCGCCCGCCGAGCTGAGCCGCTGGACGTCCCCGGGGCGGACGGTCGTCCCGTGGCCGGCCGAGTCGCGGTGGGTCAGCTCGCCCGCCACCACCCAGGTGACGATCTCCGTGTGACTGTGCGGGTGTTCGCCGAACCCGGCGCCGGGGGCCAGCCGCTCCTCGTTGCAGGCGATCAGCGCGCCGAAGCGGAGGTTGCCGGGGTCGTAGTGCGCCCCGAAGGAGAAGGCGTGCCGCGTCTCGACACCGGCAGCGGCATCCCCGCCCGGGTAGCGCGCCTCAGCACGCCGTACGTCCATCACTCGACCAAGGTATCCATCATCCAGCCCGTCCGGCGTTTGAGGACAAGGCCCGTTCAGGGCCGAAGCGGGGGCCCGGGGGCGGCAGCCCCCAGACCCGAGCCCCCACCAACGCAAGCCAGCGCAGCGATAGGGCAGAGTTGTCACCGTGCCCGAACCCGAAACCCACCCCCGAGCCGCGGCGCGTGCCGTCCACCCGCACTCCGCGACGCTGAGGCGCCTGGAGAAGTCCGCCGGGAGTCTCGCCGCGCAGGCCATCGCGCGCATGGACGAGTCGCTGCCGTGGTACCGGGCGATGCCCCCGGAGAACCGTTCCTGGATCGGGCTGGTCGCCCAGGCGGGCATCGCCGCCTTCACGGAGTGGTTCCGGCATCCGGACGCCCCGCAGGCCATCTCGACCGATGTGTTCGGGACCGCGCCGCGCGAGCTGACCCGGGCCATCACGCTCCGCCAGACCGTGGAGATGGTGCGGACGACGATCGAGGTGATGGAGTCCGCGATCGACGAGGTCGCGGCGCCGGGCGACGAGGGCGTGCTGCGCGAGGCGCTGCTGGTGTACGCCCGGGAGATCGCCTTCGCGACCGCCCAGGTCTACGCCCAGGCCGCCGAGGCGCGCGGCGCCTGGGACGCGCGGCTTGAGTCGCTCGTCGTGAACGCGGTGCTCAGCGGGGAGGCCGACGAGGGCGCGGTGAGCCGGGCCGCCGCGCTCGGCTGGAGCGCGCCCGAACATGTGTGTGTCGTCCTGGGGACCGCTCCGGACGGTGACTCCGAGCTGACCGTCGAAGCCATCCGGCGGGCCTCGCGACACGCCAAGCTCCAGGTGCTGACCGGGGTGCTCGGCTCGCGGCTGGTCGTCATCGCGGGTGGCAGCGACAATCCGCTCGCCGTCGCCAAGTCGCTGATCGGGCCCTTCGCCGCCGGTCCGGTGGTCGCCGGGCCGGTCGTACCGGATCTGCTGGCCGCGACCCGGTCGGCGCAGGCCGCCGCCGCCGGGCTCAAGGCGTGTTCCGCCTGGCAGGACGCGCCACGCCCGGTTCTGGCGGACGATCTGCTCCCGGAACGCGCGATCGCGGGCGATCCCAGCGCGCGTGAGCAATTGGTGGAGGAGATCTACAGACCACTCGAAGAGGCGGGCTCCGCGCTCCTGGAGACGCTGGCCGTCTATCTCGAACAGGCGAGCAGTCTCGAGGGCGCCGCCCGGATGCTGTTCGTGCATCCCAACACCGTGCGCTACCGGCTTCGACGTGTGACTGACGTCACCGGCTGGTCCCCATCGGATGTACGCTCCGCATTCACCCTGCGGATCGCGCTGATCCTGGGGCGCCTGGTCGACGGGGATCCCCAGTCCTAGGGCGTCCCGGGTTTTTGTCGGGGGTCCACAAAACCCCCTGCCGTTCTTCGTCCCTGTCCCCACGGGCGGCTTGGGCCGTCCCCAAGAGAGAGTGTGAGAGTGCTCGTACTCGTCGCTCCCGGCCAGGGCGCCCAGACGCCCGGCTTCCTGACCCCCTGGCTCGACCTCCCCGGTGTCGAGGACCGTCTGCGTGCCCTTTCGGCCGCCGCGGACCTCGATCTGGTGCACTACGGCACGCACGCCGACGCGGACGAGATCCGTGACACCGCGATCGCCCAGCCGCTGCTGGTGGCGGCCGGAATCGTCTCCGCGACGGCACTGGGTGCCATCTCGCCCGGCGCCGTCGCCGGCCACAGCGTGGGCGAGATCACCGCGGCCGTCTTCGCGGGCGTCCTCGACGACACCGCCGCACTGACCCTCGTACGCAGGCGCGGCCTGGCCATGGCGGAGGCCGCCGCGGTCACCGCGACCGGGATGTCGGCGCTCCTCGGCGGCGACCCCGAGGTGACCGTGCCGCATCTGGAGAAGCTCGGCCTGACCCCGGCGAACGTCAACGGCGCGGGCCAGATCGTCGCCGCGGGCACGCTGGAGCAGCTCGCCGCGCTGAACGACGACAAGCCCGAGGGCGTCCGCAAGGTCGTCCCGCTGAAGGTCGCCGGTGCCTTCCACACGGGGCACATGGCCCCCGCGGTCGAGGCGCTGGCCCAGGCCGCCAAGGAACTGTCCCCCGGCGACCCGAAGATCACCTACGTCTCCAACAAGGACGGCCGGACCGTCGCCACGGGTGCCGAGGTGCTCGAGCGGCTGGTGGGCCAGGTCGCCAACCCGGTCCGCTGGGACCTGTGCATGGAGACCTTCAAGGAGCTCGGCGCCACCGCGATCATCGAGGTCTCCCCCGGCGGCACGCTGGTCGGCCTCGCCAAGCGTGCCCTGCCCGGTGTGCAGACGCTCGCGCTGAAGACCCCCGCCGACCTCGACGCAGCTCGCGAGCTCATCGCCGAGCACGGAGCCTGAGTAGGAGCCCTGATGGCGAAGATCAAGCCCAGCAAGGGCCACCCGTACGCGCGCATCCTGGGCGTCGGCGGATACCGGCCCACCCGGGTGGTGCCCAACGAGGTGATCCTGGAGACGATCGACTCCTCCGACGAGTGGATCCGCTCGCGCTCCGGCATCGAGACCCGGCACTGGGCGAACGACGAGGAGACCGTCGCCGCGATGTCGATCGAGGCGTCCGGCAAGGCGATCGCCGACGCCGGTATCGCCGCCGAGCAGATCGGCGCCGTGGTCGTCTCGACCGTCTCGCACTTCAAGCAGACCCCGGCCGTCGCGACCGAGATCGCCGACAGGCTGGGCACGCACAAGGCCGCCGCCTTCGACATCTCGGCCGGCTGCGCGGGCTTCGGCTACGGCCTGACGCTCGCCAAGGGCATGGTCGTCGAGGGCTCCGCCGAGTACGTCCTCGTCATCGGCGTGGAGCGGCTGAGCGACCTGACCGACCTGGAGGACCGGGCGACGGCCTTCCTGTTCGGCGACGGCGCCGGCGCGGTCGTGGTCGGCCCGTCCGACGAGCCGCACATCGGCCCGACCGTGTGGGGCTCGGAGGGCGACAAGTCCGAGACGATCAAGCAGACCGTGCCGTGGAACGAGTACCACGTCGGCGACGTCTCCAAGCTGCCGCTCGACAGAGCGGGCAACGTCAAGTTCCCCGCGATCACGCAGGAGGGCCAGGCGGTCTTCCGCTGGGCCGTCTTCGAGATGGCGAAGGTCGCCAAGGAGGCGCTGGACGCCGCCGGCATCACCGCCGACGAACTCGACGTCTTCATTCCGCACCAGGCCAACGAGCGGATCATCGACTCGATGGTGAAGACTCTCAAGCTGCCGGAGTCCGTCACGGTCGCCCGTGACGTGCGCACCACCGGCAACACCTCGGCCGCCTCGATCCCGCTCGCGATGGAGCGGCTTCTGGCGACCGGCGAGGCGAAGAGCGGCGACACCGCGCTCGTCATCGGATTCGGGGCGGGTCTCGTGTACGCCGCGACTGTCGTTACCCTCCCCTAGGCACTCCGTGCCGGATCATGCGGTCCGGCTCGGGAAAGCACCACCGCCACACCCTCTGGAACACAACGAAGGAGCGCCGTCATGGCCGCCACTCAGGAAGAGATCGTCGCCGGTCTCGCCGACATCGTGAACGAGATCGCCGGCATCCCGGTTGAGGACGTCCAGCTGGACAAGTCCTTCACCGACGACCTGGACGTCGACTCGCTGTCCATGGTTGAGGTCGTCGTCGCCGCCGAAGAGCGCTTCGACGTCAAGATCCCGGACGACGACGTCAAGAACCTCAAGACCGTGGGCGACGCGACCGAGTACATCCTCAAGAACCAGGGCTGATCTTCCGAGCCCCTGGGCTGAACTGCCCCGCCACCCGGCGGTGGCGCCGCTCTCCCCGCACAGCCGGGGGTAGTCCTCCTCGCAACTGGAGAAAAAATCCGTGAGCCCGACCAATCGCACCGTGGTCGTCACCGGTATCGGCGCAACCACACCGCTGGGTGGCGACGCAACCTCTACCTGGGAAGGCCTGATCGCCGGCAAGTCCGGGGTCAAGGCCCTGGAGTTCGAGTGGGCGGCCGAGCAGCCCGTCCGCATCGCGGCTCCGATCGCCGTGGAGCCCCTTGAGGTCATCCCCCGGCCGCAGGCCCGCAAGCTGGACCGTTCCGCGCAGTTCGCGCTGATCGCCGCCAAGGAGGCGTGGGCCGACGCCGGCTTCGAGGCCAAGGCCGGTGAGGACCCGTCCGTCGACCCCGACCGGCTCGGCACGGTCATCGCCTCCGGCATCGGCGGCGTGACCACCCTCCTCGACCAGTACGACGTGCTGAAGGAGAAGGGCGTCCGCCGCGTCTCCCCGCACACCGTGCCCATGCTGATGCCGAACAGCCCGTCCGCCAACGTCGGTCTCCTCGTGGGTGCCCGCGCGGGCGTGCACACCCCGGTCTCCGCCTGCGCGTCGGGCGCCGAGGCCATCGGCTACGGCATCGAGATGATCCGTACGGGCCGCGCCGACGTCGTCGTCGCGGGCGGTACGGAGGCGGCGATCCACCCGCTGCCCATCGCCGCGTTCGGCAACATGATGGCGATGTCCAAGAACAACGACGACCCGCAGGGCGCGTCGCGTCCCTACGACATCGCCCGCGACGGCTTCGTCATGGGCGAGGGCGCCGGTGTGATCGTCCTGGAGTCCGCGGAGCACGCCGCCAAGCGCGGCGCCCGCGTCTACGCCGAGGCGGTCGGGCAGGGCATCTCGGCCGACAGCCACGACATCGTGCAGCCGGAGCCCGAGGGGCGCGGTATCTCGCACGCCCTGCAGAACCTGCTGGACCGCACCGACCTGAACCCGGCGGAGATCATGCATGTCAACGCGCACGCGACCTCCACGCCGGCCGGTGACGTCGCCGAACTGAAGGCGCTGCGCAAGGTCTTCGGCGACGACGCGGACCACATGGCCGTCTCGGCGACCAAGTCGATGACGGGGCATCTGCTGGGCGGCGCGGGCGGTGTCGAGACCGTCGCCACGGTGCTCGCGCTGTACCACCGGGTGGCTCCGCCGACCATCAACGTCGAGAACCTCGACCCGGAGGCGGAGGCCAACGCGGACGTCGTCCGTGGCGAGGCCCGCAAGCTGCCTGTCGAGGGCCGGATCGCCGCGCTGAACGACTCGTTCGGGTTCGGCGGCCACAACGTGGTACTGGCGTTCCGCACGGTCTGAGACCTGCCCGTACGCGACTGAAGGGGCCCCACCTCGGAAGGTGGGGCCCCTTCGGGCTTCGCCGCCGCCTCAGACCACCTGGTGGAGCCAGCGCACCGGTGCTCCCTCGCCCGCGTATCTGAACGGTTCCAGTTCGTCGTCCCAGGGCTTGCCGAGGAGTTTGGCCAGTTCGGCTTCCAGGTCGGTCTCGCCGCGCTGGCTGCGCAGCAGCGCCGCGCGCAGGCGGTCCTCGGGGATGAGGATGTCACCGTGGATACCGGTGACGGCGTGGAAGATGCCGAGGTCGGGGGTGCAGCTGTAGCGCTCGCCCTCGGCGGTGGCGCAGGGTTCGGCGGTCACCTCGAAGCGCAGCAGGTGCCAGCCGCGCAGCGCGGAGGCCAGCTTGGAGGCGGTGCCGACCTCGCCCTTGAAGGAGAACTCCGAGCGCCAGGTGCCGGGCGCGGCGGGCTGCCGGATCCAGTCGAGGTTGACGCGTGTGCCGAGCACCCCGGCGACGGCCCACTCGACGTGCGGGCACAGCGCGCGCGGCGCGGAGTGCACGTACAGAACTCCACGTGTCGTCACCGGGACCTCCGGGCAGAGCGGGACAGTCTTGCTGGCTGGCAATGGCGGCGGTGGCAGGCAGCCGCGTTGATGGCGAGGCTACCGTGCGGCGGCGCGAGGAGTGTGACGTACCGTCTGTCCCGGTGCCGTGAACGTCCGCCTTTCACTCGGCAGGACGCCTGTACGGGTGTGAAGCGTTGCATCTTGTGGGTCATCTCTTGCGGACGGGTCGCGCCGGGCCGGGAACTCCCGTGCGTTGTCATGGGTGGGGTCGTTGGCGGGGTCGTCTCTCCGGTCGTCACTCCACTCGTCTGTCCAGTCGTCTGTCCAGGGAACGGGGATGCGGATGCGAAACCGGCGCGCGCGGGCGGTGCTGGCCGTCACGGCCGCGGCCGTCGTGGGCCTGTCCGGCTGTGACGCGCTGGGCGGTGGCGGCTCGTCGGACACCACGGGCACCAAGGCGCGGGCGAAGCCGCCGAGCGCCCCGCTGTGGGACACCAGCCCGGCCTCGCTGGCGGCGGTGGGCGACTCCATCACCCGTGGCTTCGACGCCTGTACGGTCCTGTCGGACTGCCCGGAGGTGTCCTGGGCGACCGGCGACAGCGCCGAGGTGAACAGCCTCGCCGTCCGGCTGCTCGGCGCGTCGAAGGCGGTCACGCACAGCTGGAACTACGCGGTGACGGGGGCCCGGATGGCGGATCTTCCGGGCCAGATGGCGCAGGCGGCGACGCGGAAGCCCCAGTTGGTGACGGTGATGACGGGCGCGAACGACGCGTGCCGGACATCGGTGTCGGCGATGACGTCGGTGGCGGGCTTCCGGACGGAGTTCGCGGAGGCGATGAGCACGCTGCGCCGGGGCGCGCCGAAGGCCCAGGTGTACGTGGCGAGCGTGCCGAACCTGAAGCGGCTGTGGTCGCAGGGGCGCACCAGCGCGCTCGGCAAGCAGGTGTGGAAGCTGGGGATCTGCCCGTCGATGCTGGGCGACGCGGACGCGCTGGACGCGGCGGCGACGAAGCGGCGCGACACCGTGCAGCAGCGGGTGGAGGACTACAACAAGGTGTTGCGGGAGGTGTGCGCGAAGGACCGGCGGTGCCGGTTCGACGGGGGCGCGGTGTACGGCTTCCGGTTCGGCACGGACCAGTTGAGTCACTGGGACTGGTTCCATCCGAGCAAGGACGGACAGGCGCGGCTGGCGGAGATCGCGTATCGGAGAGTCACGGCGACGATCTCGTGACTTAAAGTTTCGACCATGAGCGAACACTTCGGAACACTTTCCGACGGCACCCCGGTGCACCGCTGGACCCTGGAGCGGTCCGGCACCCGGGTGCGGGTGCTGTCGTACGGCGGGATCGTGCAGTCCGTGGAGGTCCCGGACCGGGACGGGCGGACGGCGGACGTGGTGCTGGGGTTCGCGGACCTGGACGGCTATCTCACCCATCCGGAGCCCTTCCTCGGCGCCCTGATCGGCCGGTACGCGAACCGGATCGCGCACGCCCGCTTCCCGCTGGACGGGCTGACGTACGCGCTGGAGCCCAACAACGCGCCGAACTCCCTGCACGGCGGCCCGCGGGGCTTCGACAAGCGGGTGTGGGAGGTGGAGCCGGTCGAGCACGGGCTCCGGCTGAGCCGGGTCAGTCCGCACGGCGAGGAGGGCTTCCCGGGCCGTCTGGAGGTCACGGCGACGTACACGCTGGACGCGTCGGGCGCGCTGCGGTTCGTCTACGAGGCGGTCACCGACGCGCCGACGGTGGTGAACCTGACCAACCACAGCTACTTCAACCTGGGCGGTCCTGGCAGCGGGGCGGCGAGCGGGCACGAGCTGCGGCTGGCGGCCGGCCGCTACACGCCGGTCGACTCCGATCTGATCCCGACGGGCGAACCGGCCCCCGTGGCCGACACCCGCTTCGACTTCCGTACGGCCCGCAAGGTCGGCGCCGGCTACGACCACAACTTCGTGCTCGACAAGGGCGTCACGGACGCTCCGGTGGAGGTGGCGGAGCTGCACGACCCGGCGAGTGGGCGGGTGCTGACGGTGGCGACGACCGAGCCGGGGCTCCAGGTGTACACCGCGGACCATCTGTCCGAGCCGTTCACCCCGTGCGAGGGGATCGCGCTGGAGACCCAGCACTTCCCGGACTCCCCGAACCGCCCGGAGTTCCCGGGCACCGAGCTGCGGCCGGGCGGGGTGTACCGGTCGGAGACGGTGTACGGCTTCGGGGTACGGCAGTAGATAGCCCCGGTCCAGGGGTCAGGTCCCGGACCGGGGCTGTTCATGGGGTGAGGAGTACCCGCGTCAGACGTTAGTCGTCGCGGTGATCCTGCGGTCCGCGATGGACCTACCCACCTGGATTTCGTACGAACCCTTCACAAAGAGCCACCGGTGGGCCGCCTCGTCCCACACCTCGAAGGCGCGGCGCGGGAGTTCGACGGTGACGTCCACGGTCTCCCCCGGCCCGGCCTCGGCGCCGGCGAACCCGGCGAGCCAGCGGACGGGGCGTGCGGGACGGTCACCGTCTCGCTCGACCGGTGCCAGATAGATCTGCACGACCTCGCGTCCGGCCCGCTCGCCGGTGTTGCGGACGCGCACCTTCACCGTCGTACCCGCCACCTCGACGGACTCGTAGGCCCAGTCGGTGTAGCCGAGGCCGTGGCCGAAGGGGTACGCCGGGGTGCGGCCCGCCTTCTCCCAGGCGCGGTAGCCGATGAAGACGCCCTCGGTGTAGGGCAGTTCGCCGTCGGCCGGGGCGACCCGGGTGACCGGGGCGTCGGTGAGGGAGCCCCAGGTGGTGGGGAGCCGGCCGCCGGGCTCGTGGGCGCCGATGACGACGTCGGCCAGGGCCGCGCCACCCTCCTGGCCCGGGAACCAGCTCAGCAGGATCGCGGCGACCTCGTCCCGCCAGGGCAGTTCGACCGGGGAGCCGGAGTTGACGACCACGACGGTGTTGGGGTTGGCGGCGGCGACGGCGCGGACCAGGTCGTCCTGGCGGCCGGGGAGGGTCAGGTCCTTGCGGTCGAAGCCCTCCGACTCCACCCGGTCCGTGGTGGCGACGATCACGATCGCCGTGTCGGCGGCGCGGGCGGCCTCGGCCGCCTCGGCGATCAGCTCGTCGGGGTCGCGCTGCGGCTCCTGGTGGGCGAGGGCGAAGGCGACGACCTTGAACGGGACGTCCTCGGGGAGCTCGAAGACATGGGTCAGGGAGACCTCGACCGGCCGGCCGGCGGTCAGTCCGGTCTCGGCGCGGGTCACCGGGGCGCCGAAGAACGCCTCGAAGGGGTCGCTGCCGTCGGCGGGCGGCTGGGGGCCGTCGAAGTACGTCGTCCCGGCGACGGCGAGGGTGAAGGCGCCGGTGCCCTTGATGCCGAAGGTGTGGGTGCCGGTCGCGCGCGGGGTGAAGGTGCCGGTGAGTTCGACGGTGTGGAGGCGATCGTGGGTCACGCCCTCGGGGAGGTCGGTGCCCATCCACTGGATCTGGCCGTTGGGCGCGAAACCGCTGCCGATGATGTTCCCTGCGGCGTCGCGGCAGACGGCCCGCAGCTCGAAACCCTTGTCGGCGACGGCGAGTTCGGTGGTGGGGTCGGCGCCCAGGGCGTAGCTGAGGGTGCCGTCGGGGAGGGCCGCGGTGAGGCCGTCGAGCGGGGACACGACCTGGTCCGGGAAGACGGTGGCGGAGCCGCCGCCGAGGATACGGGCGTCGCGGGCGGCGGCGCCGATGAGCGCGACGGTGCCGGGCTTCAGGGGCAGCGCGGCGTTCTCGTTGCGGACGAGGACGAAGGCGCGGCGGGCGAGTTCACGGGCCAGGGCCGCGCCGTCGACGGGGGCGGGCGGTTCGGGGACGGCGGGTTCGGCGTCGGCGAGGGCGCCGACCCGGGCGGCCAGGCGCAGGACACGGCGTACGGCCTCGTCGACCTCGGACTCCTCGAGCAGACCGTCGCGTACGGCTTGGGCGAGGGCGGGGCCGTACACGGTCCGCGGGCCGGGCATGGCGACGTCGAGGCCGCCCCGGAGCGCGCCGACGGTGTCGCGGGCGGCCATCCAGTCGGAGACGTTGTAGCCGTCGAAGCCCCATTCGCCGCGCAGGACCTCGTTCACCAGCTGGTGGTGCTCGGTCATCGTGGGGCCGTTGACCGAGTTGTAGGCGGTCATGATGCCCCAGGGGCGGGCGTGTTCGACGATGGCCTCGAAGGGGGCGAGGTACAGCTCGCGCAGGGCGCGTTCGCCGACCAGGTTGTTCACGGTGAAGCGGTCGGTCTCGGCGTCGTTGGCAACGAAGTGCTTGACGGTGGTGCCGACGCCGCCCTCCTGCACACCGGTCACGTATCCGGTGCCGATCCGGCCCGTCAGATACGGGTCCTCGCTGTAGGCCTCGAAGTGGCGTCCGCCGAGCGGGGAGCGGTGCAGGTTGACGGTGGGGGCGAGGAGGACGTCTACGCCCTTGCGGCGGGCCTCCTGGGCGAGCAGGACGCCCGCGCGGCGGGCCAGTTCCGGGTCCCAGGTGGCGGCGAGGGCGGTCGGGGAGGGCAGGGCGACGGAGGGGTCGTCGGCGGTCCAGCGCACGCCCCGGACGCCTACCGGGCCGTCGGACATGACGAGGGACCGCAGGCCGATCTCCGGCAGCTCGGGCAGCGACCACATGTCCTGGCCGGCCAGCAGCCGGGCCTTGGCGTCCAGGTCGAGCTTGCCGAGCGCCGCCTCGACGGCTGCTTCCGTTCCCGCCATGGGGTGCCTCCTCGTTGAGTGCGTGTGCTCTGCCTCCATCGTGCCCCGTTTACCTGTCGAACGGTAGGTTTCGTTACCCCGACGTTATTTTTCGACGGTCGGATGCCGTACCGTGACGGCATGAGGGCCAGGAGCGAGGGGCGGCGTGCCGAGATCGTCCGGGCCGCCCTGGAGGCGATCGCCGAGCGCGGGTACCGGGGGGCGAGCCTGGCGGCGGTGGCCGAGCGGGTCGGGCTGACCCAGCAGGGGCTGCTGCACCACTTCCCGACGAAGGAGGCGCTGCTGGTGGCCGTCCTGAAGGAACGGGACCAGTGGGACGCGGTACCGGACACCCAGTGGCGGGTGGACCTGCTCACCGCCCTCGTCGAGTACAACTCCATGCGCCCCGGCATCATCCAGACCTTCTCGGCGCTGCTCGGCGAGAGCGTGACGGAGGGTCATCCGGCGCGGGAGTACTTCACCGACCGGTACACGCGGGTGCGGGCGAACATGGCGGCGGTGCTGCGCACCGAGTACGGCGACCGCCTCCCGAACGGCCTCACCCCCGAGCGCACCGCACCGCTGCTGGTGGCGGTGATGGACGGGCTCCAGTACCAGTGGCTCCTCGACCCGGAGTCGGTCGACATGCCGGAGGCCTTCCGGGACTTCCTGCACCTGCTGGGCGAGAAACCGGACAGGTCCTAGCCGGCGGGTACGGCGGCCACCACCTCGATCTCGATCCGGGCCTCCGGGCGGAACAGCCGGGGTACCTCGAAGGTCATGCTGGTCGGCGGGGTGCCGGTGAGGAACTCCCGCCGTACGGCGGCGTATTCGGCGAGCCCGCCGATGTCCGTGAGGTAGGTCCGGATGTTGACGACGTGCGCCAGGCTGGCGCCGTGCGCCCTCAGCAGGGCGTCGATGGTCTCGAAGACACCCCGGCTCTGCTCGGCCAGTGTGGCGCCCTCGGCGATCTGGCCGGAGAGGAACAACAGGGCGCTGCCGTCGGCGTGTTGGACGCGGGCGACCTGGGAGTAGTACGGGCTGAGGGGCTGGGGTGCGGAGGCGGGGCTGTCGAGGGTGATCTCCATGCCTCGACGCTAGGACCGGGCTTGCGATGCTACAAGCGAATGTCCAGCATGGCTGTCATGCCGGAACCGCACCGCACGGACGTGCCCGATCTCTCCACCGTCTGGCTGCGGGCGTTCCTGGAGGTCGCCCGCCAGGGGTCCTTCACGGTCGCCGCGCGGAGGCTGGGCTGGACGCAGTCGGCCGTGTCCCGGCAGGTCTCCTCGCTGGAAGGGGCGTTGGGCGGCGGCCCGTTGTTCGACCGGCTGCCGCGCGGGGTGCGGCTGACGGAGGCCGGGCAGGTGCTCGTGCCGTACGCCGAGTCCGTCGTCGAGGCGTTGGGCGGGGCGCGGCACGAACTGGCCGCGCTGCGGGAGGGGTTGGGCGGGCGGCTGCGGTTCGGGGCGTTTCCGACGGCGGACGCGGCGCTGGTGCCGCAGGCCCTGGGCGGGTTCCGGACGCGGTACCCCGGTGTCCGGGTCACGCGGGAGGAGGGGCTGACCCCCGCCCTGCTGGACCGGCTGGCGGACGGTCATCTGGACGTGGCGGTGGTGTCGACGACCGGCCGGGCCGCACTGGAGCCGTACGACCTGCGCCATCTCCTCGACGAGTCGCTGTACGTCGCCGTCCCGGCCGCCCACCCCCTGGCCGGGCACGCCGGACCCGTGCGGCTGCGGCAACTCGCCGACGCCGACTGGATCTCCGGCGGCTCCCGCCCCGAGGGCACCCTGCTCGACGCGGCGCTGCGCGAGGGCTTCCGGCCGCGCGTCGCGCATGTCGTCGCGGAGTGGACCGCCAAGCAGGGGTACGTGGCGGCCGGGCTGGGCGTCGCCCTGGTCCCGGCGCTCGCCGCCGGCTCCGTGCGGCCGGACGTGGTGCTGCTGCCGGTGCGGGAGGAGGGCGCCCCGGCGCGGGCGGTGTACGCGGCGACCGTCCGGGGGCGGTCGCGTACGGCGGCGGTGGAGGGGTTCGTGGACGCGCTGCGGGAGGCCGCGGCGGGCGTGCCGCGTGCCATGGCGTAGACCACTTCTGTCACGTCATACTTCCGTCGTCCCACAGCACGTTCGTCCCGCACCACGCTTCCCCACGGCGACGGAAGGACCTGAACCCCCTTGCATTCCATACGAGTTCGTGTCGGAGTTCTCGGACTGGCCCTGCTGGCCGGGCTCTCCGCCCCCACGGCCGCGACCGCCGCCGAGGCGGCCCCCTCCCCCACCGTGGAGGAACAGCGGCTGGACCGCGCGGTACCGCAGGAGATCCTCGAACGCTCCGGATTCGACTCCGTGGCCCCGGAGTTGGCCCGAGCCCTCGACTCCGCGCACTCCTACGCGAAGGCCCGCCGGATCGTCGTACGCGAGGGCGCGGAGCTGTGGCGGCGGGCGGTGGACCGGGTGCAGGGGCGGGGTCCGGCCGGCGGCGACCTCAGCCGGGACGACGACCGGCCGCTGTACTGGGCGCGGCTCGGCATGACGCGTGAAGTCCGGACATGGGAGCCGGAGTTCGGGCTCACGGACGCCCAACGGGCCACGCTGCTCGACGGCTTGGAGCGGACGTCGCGCGGTCAGACGGACATCCGGTATCCCCATGCGGGCAAGCGGCTGAAGCGGGTGCTCGTCACCGGTTTCGACCCGTTCACCCTGGACCGGGACATCCGGATCTCCAACCCCTCAGGCGCGAGCGCCCTCGCCCTGGACGGCACGGTGATCGAGACGGCGGAGGGTCCGGCGCGGGTGGAGACGGCCGTGTTCCCGGTGCGCTGGCAGGACTTCGCGGAGGGCACGGTCGAGCGGACCCTGCGGCCGTATCTGCCCGAGGTGGACCTGTTCACGACGGTCAGTCAGGGCCGGATCGGCCGCTTCGACGTGGAGCGCACCAACGGGGCCTGGCGGGGCGGCTCCCTCGACAACGACAACATCGGCCGGACGGAGACCGTCCCGGTGACCGACCCGGCCTCGCAGCCGCAGTGGACGACGACGACCCTGCCGTACCCGGCGATCGTCGCGGCGGCCACCGGCCGCTTCCCGGTGTACGACAACACGAGCGTCACCGAGATCCCGGCGGGCGGCACCGCGGCCGTCGTACGGCCGGACGGACCGACGTCCGGGTCGACGGCGCGGTCCGGGGGCGGCGGGAACTACCTCTCCAACGAGATCGCCTACCGCGCGACGCTGCTGCGGGACCGGCTCGGGCTGCACGACACGCTGCCGGGCGGCCATGTGCACACCCCGGTACTGGAGTTCGGCGCCGGGAACACCACCGAGGTCACCGACCCGGACTTCCTGCGCAACCGGCTGGACATCATCGCCCAGGTACGTTCGATCCTGGCTGTCGCGCTGGGTGCGGCAGGGCGGTAGCCGCCTCGTCGTCGTACTGGTCGTCGGCGCCGTCCCGGGTCTCCTCGCCGAGGAGGTCACGGGCCATCAGGGTGGCGCCGGCGACCGCGCCCGGCATGAGGAACACCGCGACGACCGGGACCAGGAAGGCCAGGCCCAGGGGCGTGCCGAAGCCCCAGACCAGGGACTTGCGGGAGCGCAGCAGCGCGAGCCGGGCGCGCAGGTCCACACCGCGGCGCTGGAGGGCGACCGCGGTGAGCTCCTCGGTGAGGAAGAAGCCGGTGACGAGGAAACCGACGACGGGGACGACCGTCTGCCCGAGGAAGGGGATGAACCCGCAGGCGAACAGCAGCACGCCCCACAGCGCCGCCCGGAGAAGGATCCGCAGACTGTCCCTGGCCGAGATCCACAGCTCGCGCCAGAGCGGCAGCCCGGACTTCGGGGCCGTGCCGTCCGGGGACACGTCCCGGTCGACCGTCTCGGAGAGGGTCTCGTAGAAGGGCTGGCCGATGAGCAGGGTGACGGCGGTGAAGGTGAGGACGGCCAGGAGCAGGCCGAGCGCGAACAGCACGACCAGCAGGAAGCCGCGGAAGAGTCCCAGCCAGGGGCTCGACCAGTCGTCGGCGAAGGGGGTCGCCCACGACACGAAGTCCGTGCCCCACACGCCGAGCGCGACGAGCGCCGCCAGATAGAGCACGAGCGTGATCAGCCCGGGCAGCAGCCCGAACCCGTACTGCTTGCCGTGTCGTGCCACCCACCGCTGGCCCTGCAGGAGGTACTGGAAACCGGCCCGGAGATCTCGCATGGCCGAACTCTATCGGCCGTGTGCATTTCACCCGTGGCCACCGGTTGCCTCCATCCGTTGAGTCGAACGGGCACGCCACGCCGTACCGATCTGCGGAAGCCGCAGGTCGCACAGGCGTCGATCACCATGGGCACAGGCAGGCAGCGGGCTGGTTGAGGAGAGCGGATGACTCAGATGACTCAGAGGGCTGGGGAGATCCACGGCACCGTGGCGGACGGATTCGACGCGGTGCGCGAGGAGTTCGCCGCGTTCGTGGCGGACGAACAGCCCGACTACGAGGGGCAGTTGGCGGCGTACGTGCACGGCCGGCAGGTCGTCGACCTGTGGACCGGCACGGACGCGGGACCCGACTCCCTCTACGGCGTGTACTCGTCCACCAAGGGCGCGGCCCATCTGGTGGTCGCGCTGCTGGTGCAGGACGGCACCCTGGAACTCGACCGCAAAGTCACCTACTACTGGCCGGAGTTCGCGGCCGAGGGCAAGGGCCAGCTGACCCTGCGCGAGCTGCTCGCGCACCGGGCCGGTGTGGTCGGCACCGACACCGGTTTCTCACCGCAGGAGCTCGCCGACGACCGGCAGCTCGCCGAACGCCTCGCCGACCAGCGTCCGTTCTGGCGGCCGGGCACCGCGTTCGGTTACCACGCGCTGGTCATCGGCGCGCTCACCGGCGAGGTCGTACGGCGTGCCACGGGCCGTACGCTCCAGGAGGTGTACGAGGAGCGGGTACGCGCCCCCTACGGGCTGGACTTCTTCCTGGGGCTGCCCGCCCGGCACGAGCCGCGGTTCCGCAGCACGCGGCCGATGGCGCCGACGGCGCAGCAGCGGGCGCTGCTCGACTCGTTGCCGAGCGGTCCGCACACGCTGGCCTCGATCGCCTTCAACCGGCACGCCGCCGAGCCCACCGACCTCGAACTCCTGCCGAACGACCCGCTGATCCGGGCCAAGGGGCCGGCCTCGGTGGGCGGGGTCGCCTCGGCGCGCGGGCTGGCGGGGCTGTACGCGGCGGCGATCAGCGAGGTGGAGGGGAAGGCGCCGCT
The DNA here is from genome assembly GCF_042653945.1 of Streptomyces vulcanius. NCBI lineage: Bacteria > Bacillati > Actinomycetota > Actinomycetes > Kitasatosporales > Streptomycetaceae > Streptomyces > Streptomyces vulcanius. The sequence goes on from NZ_JBHSFK010000014.1 coordinate 184,692, forward strand.
GCTGAAGGAGGACACCGCGGCGGAGTTCGGGCAGTTCCACTCCGTCGGATACGACCTGGTGGCGCGGGCGCACAAATCGTTCGGGCTGGGCTTCCAGGCGACCGCCGACACCTGGCACCCGTTCCTGGGCGCCGGGGCGTTCGGGCACAGCGGTGCGGGCGGCTGTCAGGCGTTCGCGGATCCGCGCAGCGGGCTGGCGTACGGCTACACGCGGCGCCGGTTCGCCTTCCCGGGCGGGGCGGCGCCGGAGAACGACCGGCTGGCGGGGGCGGTGCACCGGGCGGCGCTGGCCTGCTGACCTCGAGGGAGGAGGCCGCACCCCACGTCCAGGGGTGCGGCCCTCGGCCTGGGGGGACTCTCAGAGCTTGACGATCATCTTCCCGGTGTTGTCGCCGCGCAGCACGCCGAAGAACGCCTCGAGGTTGTTCTCGATGCCCTCGACGACGGTCTCGCGGTGCTTCAGCTCGCCCGAGCGGATCCAGGGGCCGATCTCCTGGACGAACTGCGGCTGGAGGTCGAAGTGGTCGCCGACCAGGAAGCCCTCGATACGGCCGCGGGTCTGGATGAGCCGGGCGAGGTTGCGGGGCCCGGGGGCGGCCTCGGTGTTGTTGTAGACGGAGATCATGCCGCAGACGACGATCCGGCCGCCCTGGTTGAGGGACCCGATGGCGGCCTCCAGGTGCTCACCGCCGACGTTGTCGAAGTAGACGTCGATGCCGTCGGGAGCGGCGGCGCGCAGCTGCTCGCTCACCGGCCCGCTCTTGTAGTTGAAGGCGGCGTCGAAACCGTACTCCTCGACGAGCAGCTTCACCTTGTCGTCCGAACCGGCCGAGCCGATGACGCGCGAGGCGCCCTTCAGCCTGGCGATCTGTCCGACCTGGCTGCCGACGGCACCGGCCGCGCCGGACACGAAGACGGTGTCGCCCTCCTTGAGGGCGGCGGTGCGCAGGAGGCCGGCGTAGGCGGTGAGGCCGGTCATGCCGAGGACGCCGAGGTAGGCGGAGAGGGGCGCGGCCTCGGGGTCGACCTTGACGGCGTGCTTCGCGTCGATGGTGGCGTACTCGCGCCAGCCGCCGAAGTGCAGGACATGGTCGCCTACGGCGATGCCCTCGGCGCCGGACTCGACGACCTCGCCGACCGCACCGCCCTGCATGACCTTGCCCAGCTCGAAGGGGTCGGTGTACGACTTCGCGGCGCTCATGCGGCCGCGCATGTACGGGTCGACCGACAGGTACTTGTTCCGCACCAGCACCTGACCCTCGCCCGGGGTCCGGACCTCGGTCTCCACCAGGGCGAAGTCCTCGGGCTTCGGCCAGCCGACCGGGCGGCTGAGCAGGTGCCATTCGCGGTTGATCATCACAAGCGCCTTTCCTCGTACAGAGGGCTCACATGGTTCAAATACTTCAGTACCTGAAACAACCATGCCCCTGAATATTTCATGATGTCAAGTAAAGGGGTACGCTGAAGTCCATGGCCACACCGGAGAAGACCCGCCGCCCCGACCCCCTGACCATGGAGGTCGTCGAGCTGATCGGCGACGTCGTGGCGCGGTTCTACGAGGACTATGAGGACGCGGCCTCCGATCACTCCCTCACCGGCGCCCAGGCCCGCCTGCTGAGCCTGCTCTCCCTGGAACCGCTTCCCATGCGCAAGCTGGCCCAGAAACTGAAGTGCGAGCCGTCCAACGTCACGGGCATCGTCGACCGCCTGGAGTCACGCGGCCTGGTCGAGCGCCGCCCCGACCCGGCCGACCGCCGCGTGAAACTGGCGGCGGCGACGGAAGAGGGCCGCAGGACGGCGAAGAGCCTCCGCGAGTCCCTCCGCTTCGCCCACGAGCCCCTGGCCGGGCTGGGCGAGGAGGAGCGGGTGGCGCTGCGGGGGCTGCTGCGCCGGATGCTGACGCCCGCGGCGACCGCCGACTGAATTCGTTGGACAGCGGGCGCGTCGCGTGGTGATCGTGGACCGCATGGAGACGGAGCAGAACCCCGAGACGGATCAGGCATCGATCTGGGATCACGAGACCGCCCGGCGGTACGACTCTCCGGGCACCGGCATGTTCGCCGCCGAGGTACTGGGCCCGACGGTGCGGCGGCTGGCCGAACTCGCCGACGGCGGGCGGGTGTTGGAGTTCGCGATCGGAACCGGACGGGTGGCCGTGCCGCTCGCGGAGCACGGGGTCGCGGTGACCGGGATCGAGCTGTCGCCGCCGATGGCCGAGCAGCTGCGGACGAAGGCCGACGAGGCGACGATCCCCGTGGTGATCGGGGACATGGCGACGGCCCGGGCGCCGGGGACGTACTCGCTCGTCTACCTCGTCTACAACACGATCTCCAACCTCCTCACCCAGGCCGGACAGGTCGCGTGCTTCCGGAACGCCGCGCGGCATCTCGGGCCGGGCGGGCGGTTCGTGATCGAGCTCTGGATACCCGAGCTGCGGAGACAGCCGCAGGGGCACGAGGCGACGGTCTGGCACAGCGAGCCGGGGTACATCGGGCTGGACACGTACGACGTGCTGCGGCAGCGCGTCGTGTCGCACCACTTCCGCTTCGGCGACGGCCGGCAGGCCGAGGTGTTCCGCAGCCCGCACCGGTACATCTGGCCGGGCGAGCTCGATCTCATGGCCCAGCTCGCCGGGTTCGAGCTGGAGAGCAGACACGCGGACTGGGACGGAACCGAGTTCACCGCGGAGTCACGGTCCCACGTCTCCGTCTACCGGCTCCCCAGGGCCTAGTCGCCGTCGCCGCCCGACTGATTGTTCCCGCGTCCCGGTGCGCGGACCACCTCGCCCAGCAGCAGGGTCGCCGTGGCGATCCAGCGCACCCAGCGCGGGCCGCCGCGGGACGCCCAGACCACGCAGACGCAGCCGCCCACGACGAGTACCAGGACCAGCAGCGCGACCACCAGGGCCACGGTCATGTGCACCACCAGAGGAACTGATTGCAGGTTTCCGACGGCGACGGATCCGGGGACGGGTCCGTGGTCGTCGGGTCGGCCGCCGGGGTGGTGGCCGGGTCCGTCGGGGTCGAGGAGGAGGTGGAGCCCGAGCCGCCGGGGAGGGTGGCCGACTGGGGTTCCCCGGACGGGCTCAGCGTGGGGTCGGACCCGTCGTCCTCGGACTGCGACGCCGACGGGGAGGCGGAGGCCGAGGCGTCGGGGGACGGCGAGGCCTTGCCCTTCGCGTCGCCCCTCCTGTCATCCAGGGGCCGCGCCGACGCGCTCGGCTTCGGCACCGAGCCGTCCACCTCCGCCGACTCGCCGCCGGCCGCCGCCGGGTTCGGGGAGGAGGAGAAGCCGGGCGCGTCCACGCCGAGCTCGGCCAGGCTCAGACCGCCCGCCGCCAGGACGAAGCCGGCGGTGATCAGCATGGTGCGCCTGCGGCGCCGGCGGTGTGCCGTGGCCTTGCGATCGCGACGACTCGCCTCCGCGACGGCGACGGGACCCCTACGACTGCCCCGGCCCTGTTCCCGGCGGCGCGCGGCACGGCCCTGGGGCTCGTCCGGATCGGGCCTCGGCTCGGGCTCCGGCGCGGCTTCCGGTTCCTGTTCCGCTTCCGGAGCGTACGCGCGTGGCGCTTCGACGGGCGTGCCGCACCCCGGGCAGGCGAGGGCGCCGTTGAGGTGCCGTCGGCACGGGTGGCAGTAGTCCATGACGCGGGAAGACTAAGTTCCCGGAGGGTCACGTTCCTAGGTCCGGCTGTGAAGGTTGTGTGGGAACAGCAGTTCCAAACCTTGAACACGGTATCGAAACTATCGAAACCGTTACCTGTTCGACCCATTGACACTCCCCTCACCCCGTCCTTACTGTCACGCCAGCATTTCGAACGAGTGACGAAATCTCGAACAGCTGAGGGGCATCATCCGTGCGCATCACCGGAATCAGCACGCACGTGGTCGGGACGCCGTGGCGCAACCTGACCTACGTCCTCGTGCACACCGACGAGGGCATCACGGGCGTCGGCGAGACCCGCATGCTGGGCCACACCGACGCGCTGATCGGCTACCTGAGAGAAGCCGAGGCCAACCACATTCTCGGCTCGGACCCGTTCGCTGTCGAGGACCTCGCGCGCCGCATGAAGTACGGCGACTACGGCCGGGCCGGTGAGATCGTGATGTCCGGCATCGCGATCGTCGAGATGGCCTGCTGGGACATCAAGGGCAAGGCCCTCGGGGTGCCCGTCTGGCAGCTGCTCGGCGGGAAGGTCACCGACAAGGTCAAGGCCTACGCCAACGGCTGGTACACCACCGAGCGGACCCCGGAGGCCTACCACAAGGCCGCCCAGGGGGTCGTCGAGCGCGGCTACCGGGCGCTCAAGATCGACCCCTTCGGGACCGGGCACTTCGAGCTGGACCACGCGCAGACGCTGTACGCCGTCTCCCTCATCGAGGCCGTGCGGGACGCCATCGGTCCGGACGCCGAGCTGATGCTGGAGATGCACGGCCGCTTCTCCCCCGCCACCGCCGTCCGGCTGGCCAAGGAGCTGGCCCCCTTCAAGCCCGCCTGGCTGGAGGAGCCCTGCCCGCCGGAGAACCTGAAGGCGCTGGAGAAGGTCGCCGCGAAGGTGGACATCCCGGTCGCCACGGGTGAGCGCATTCACGATCGCATCGAGTTCCGAGAGCTCTTCGAGAGCCAGGCCGTCGACATCATCCAGCCGGACGTCGGCCACATCGGCGGCATCTGGGAGACCCGGAAGCTCGCCGCGACCGCCGAGGCGCACTACGTACTGGTCGCCCCGCACAACGTGGGCGGCTCCGTGCTCACCGCCGCCTCCCTCCAGGTCGGCTTCACCTCCCCCAACTTCAAGATCCTCGAGCACTTCAACGACTTCGCCGACTCGGAGATCAAGAAGGTCGTGAAGGGTGCCCCCGAGGTGATCGACGGGTACTTCCACCTCTCCGACGCGCCCGGCCTGGGTGTCGAGCTGGACGTCGACGCCGCCGCCGAGTTCCCCCAGCAGCAGGCGCGCTTCGACCTGTGGGCCGAGGGCTGGGAGCAGCGCAAGCCGAAGGGCACCGAGAAGTGAGCACCGCCGTCGTCATCGAGGCGCCCGGCGAGCACCGGCTGACCGCGCACACGCCCCGTGAGCCCGGTCCCGGCGAGGCGCTGGTCCGGGTCCACGCCGTCGGCATCTGCGGCAGCGACCGCGAGGTGTACCAGGGCAACCGGCCCGAGGGGTACGTCCGTTACCCGCTCACCCCGGGGCACGAGTGGTCGGGAACCGTCTCCGCCGTGGGCGCCGGTGTCCCCACCTCCCTCGTCGGCCGCAAGGTCGTCGGAGAGGGTTTCCGCAACTGCCAGGTCTGCGACCGCTGCCACGCGGGCGAGACGACGCTGTGCACGGACGGGTACGAGGAGACCGGTTTCACCCAGCCGGGTGCGATGGCCGCCACCCTCACCCTCCCGGCCCGGCTGCTGCACCCCCTCCCGGACGACGCCGACCTCACCTCCGCCGCCCTCCTTGAGCCCGCCGCGTGCATCGCCGCCGCCGCGATCAAGGCGAACGCGCTGCCCGGGGAGCGGGTGGCCGTGGTGGGCACCGGCACCCTGGGCATGTTCGCCGTGCAGTTCCTGAAGGCGGGCTCGCCGGCCGAGCTGCTGGTGGTCGGCACGCGGAACGACCGGGAGACGCTCTCCCGGCAGTTCGGCGCCACCGACTTCCGCACCCTCCCCCACTCTCGGCTTCGCTCGAGCGGGGGGACCCCCATCCAGGAGCTGCCCGACGACTTCGACGTCGTGATCGAGACCGCCGGGTCGGCGTCGGCCGCGCGGACCGCCGCCTCGCTGCTGAGGCGCGGCGGACGGCTGGTGCTGACGGGGATCCCGGCGCCGGGCGCCGACGGGCTCGACCCGACGGATCTCGTCGTACGGCAGCTGGAGGTGCACACCGTCTTCGGGGCACCGCCGGACGCCTGGTCGCACACCGTGCGGGTGTTCGGGGCCGGGCTGCTGGATCCGCTGCCGCTGGTCACGCACGAGCTGCCGCTGGCCGAGTTCTCCGAGGCCATCGAGCTGGTCGGCTCCGGTGACCCGAAGGTGGGCAAGGTGCTGCTCAGGCCGTAGGCCGCCCCCAAGCCGTACGCCGGTACGGGGGCGACCTGACGGTCCCCGTACCGGCGTACATCCCCACCTCGTACGACAGCCGCGTACGCCATGAGCCGCGAACCTTGTCCGAAATACCGAACACGAAGGACTCCCTGTGACCACCGACGCTTCCGCAACGGCAGCCCGCCGCCCCGGTGAGCAGGCGCTCGCCGAGCTCGGCCTGGGCGCGCCCGCCCTCGACCCCGCCGACACCTCCGCCCACTCCTTCCCGGGCGGTGGCCGCTGGCGCACCGAGGTCCCTTCGTGCGAGGGTCCCGAAGCGCTGGCCGTCATCCTGAAGGAGGCCTCCCGGCTCGACGTGCCGATCCACCGGATCAGCCAGGGCAGCGGCGTGTGGATGCTGACCGACGACGAGATCACCGAGATGGTCGACGCGACGGGCGAGCGCGACATCGAGCTCTGCCTGTTCACCGGCCCGCGCGGCACGTGGGACATCGGCGGCTCGACCCGGACCGACTCGCGGGGCGGCGGGCTGCGCGCCCGTGGCCATGACGCCGTGGCCGGCTGCGTCGAAGACGCCGTCCGGGCAACGGAGTTGGGCGTCAAGTGCCTGCTCGTCGCCGACGAGGGCGTGCTGTGGACGCTGCACCGGGCGCGCGTGGCCGGGGTCATCCCGGCCGACACGACGCTGAAGGTGTCGGCGCTGATCGGCCCCGTCAACCCGGCCTCGTACGCCGTCTACGAGCGGCTCGGCGCCGACTCCGTCAACGTGCCCAGCGATCTGACGCTGGATCACCTCACCGAGATCCGCCGGGTTTCCGGCGCTCCCATGGACATGTACATCGAAGCGCCCGACGATCTGGGCGGCTACATCCGGATGTACGAGGTCGCCGAGCTGATCCGGCGCGGCGCACCGCTCTATCTGAAGTTCGGGCTGTCCAAGGCCCCGGGGATCTACCCCTACGGGCACCACATGCGGGATCTGACGCTGTCCACGGCACGGGAGCGGGTGCGGCGCGGCCGGCTCGCCCTGGACCTGCTCGCGCGCCACGGCGCGGACGGCGACATGGCTCCGCTCGGCTCGCGTCTGCCCGGCGAACTGAACAGGTTCGACACCCGGTCATAACGTTCCGGAAACCTCGCTTCACACAAGCCGACACAGGCGCGCAGAATCCCACACACCCCTTCTCGGTCTTCCCGGCGTCACCGCCGGGAGCTCCCTTCGCACCGCGAGACCGATCCCTGCACACACATCAAGGATGATGACCATGCGTAACCGCAGAGCCGCCCTCGCCGCCATAGCCGGAGCCGCCTCTCTCGCCCTGACCCTGTCCGCCTGCGGGCAGTCCGGTGAGGGCGGCAGCGAGGAGAAGGCCGGGGACTCCAAGGGCGGGACCATCGGCATCTCGATGCCGACCAAGTCCTCCGAGCGCTGGATCACCGACGGCGCCAACGTCGTGAAGGACCTCAAGGCCAAGGGCTACAAGACCAAGCTGGTCTACGGCGAGGACGACCCCGACCAGCAGGTCAACCAGATCGAGAACCTGATCACCCAGGGCGTCAAGGCACTCGTCATCGCCGCCATCGACAACAAGTCCCTGAACAACGTCCTCCAGCAGGCCGCCGACGCCAAGATCCCGGTCATCTCCTACGACCGCCTGATCCTCGGCACGAAGAACGTCGACTACTACGCGTCCTTCGACAACGAGAAGGTCGGCAAGCTCCAGGCGACCTACATCGTCGACAAGCTGGGCCTGGCGAGCGGCAAGGGCCCCTTCAACATCGAGCTGTTCGCCGGCTCCAACGACGACAACAACACCAAGTACTTCTTCGGCGGTGCGATGAGCGTGCTCCAGCCGTACATCGACAGCAAGAAGCTGGTGGTCAAGTCCGGCCAGACCAAGCTCACCCAGGTCACCACCCTGCGCTGGGACGGCGCCACCGCCCAGCGGCGCATGGAGGACATCCTCACCTCGACGTACAAGAGCGGCAACGTCGACGCGGTGCTCTCGCCGTACGACGGCATCTCCATCGGCATCCTCGCCGCGCTGAAGTCGGACGGTTACGGCTCCGGCAGCAAGAAGCTGCCGGTCATCACCGGCCAGGACGCCGAGCTCGCGTCGGTGAAGTCGATCATCGCCGACCAGCAGTCGATGACGGTCTACAAGGACCTGCGCAAGCTCGCCCAGGTCGCCACGGACATGGTCGACGCCTCCCTCAACGGCAAGAAGCCCGAGGTCAACGACACCAAGTCCTACGACAACGGCACCAAGGTCGTTCCCGCCTACCTGCTGCAGCCGGTCAGCGTCGACAAGACGAACTACGAGAAGGAGCTTGTCGACGACGGCTACTACACGGCCGACCAGCTCAAGTAAGCGTCGAACCTCACGGATTGGAAGGCACGACCATGGCGGGACCCGTCCTGGAAATGCGCTCGATCGTCAAGACCTTTCCCGGCGTCAAAGCGCTGTCGGACGTCACACTGACCGTCCGTCAGGGCGAGGTCCACGCCATCTGCGGTGAGAACGGCGCCGGGAAGTCCACCTTGATGAAGGTGCTCTCCGGCGTCCATCCGCACGGCACCTACGAGGGCGACATCCTCTTCGAGGGAGAGGTAGTCCACTTCAAGGACATCCGGGCGAGCGAGCAGCACGGCATCGTGATCATCCACCAGGAGCTGGCGCTGTCGCCGTATCTCTCCCTGGCGGAGAACATCTTCCTCGGCAACGAGCACGCCAAGGGCGGGTTCATCGACTGGCGGGAGACCCTGCGGCACGCCACCCAGCTGCTGCGCCGGGTCGGTCTCGACGACCACCCGGAGACCCGCGTCGCCGACATCGGCGTGGGCAAGCAGCAGCTCGTGGAGATCGCGAAGGCGCTGTCGAAGAAGGTGAAGCTGCTCATCCTGGATGAGCCCACCGCCGCGCTGAACGACGAGGACAGCGGCAAACTCCTCAGCCTCATCCTGGAGTTGAAGAAGCAGGGCATCACCTCGATCATCATCTCCCACAAGCTCAACGAGATCCGCAAGGTCGCGGACTCGGTGACGATCCTGCGCGACGGCCGGTCCATCGAGACCCTCGACGTGAAGGCGCCGGAGACGACCGAGGACCGGATCATCAACGGCATGGTCGGCCGCGACCTCGACCACCGCTTCCCCGAACGCACCCCGTTCGACGGCGAGTCGGACTCGGCGCCGGCCCTGGAGATCCGCGACTGGACCGTGTTCCACCCGATCGACCAGCAGCGCAAGGTGGTCGACGAGGTGTCGATCAACGTGCGCCGGGGCGAGATCGTCGGCATCGCGGGCCTGATGGGCGCGGGGCGCACCGAACTCGCGATGAGCGTCTTCGGGCGGGCCTACGGCCGGCACGCGGGCGGCACGGTCCTCAAGGACGGCAAGGAGATCCGTACGAAGACGGTCGCGGAGGCGATCGACCACGGGATCGCGTACGTCACCGAGGACCGCAAGCACTACGGCCTCAACCTCATCGACACGATCAACCGCAACATCTCCCTGACGGCCCTGAACAAGGTCGCCAAGCGGGGCGTGGTCGACGAGCACCAGGAGCGTCAGGTCTCCGAGGGCTACCGCAAGTCCATGAACATCAAGGCGCCGACGGTCTTCGAGCCGGTGGGCAAGCTGTCCGGCGGCAACCAGCAGAAGGTCGTCCTCAGCAAGTGGATCTTCGCGGGTCCGGACGTGCTGATCCTGGACGAGCCCACCCGCGGTATCGACGTGGGCGCCAAGTACGAGATCTACACGGTCATCGACCAGCTGGCCGCCCAGGGCAAGGCGGTCGTCTTCATCTCCTCCGAGCTGCCCGAACTGCTCGGCATGTGCGACCGCATCTACACCATGGCCGCCGGGCGGCTCACGGGCGAGGTCCAGCGTGCCGAGGCCACGCAGGAAGTGCTGATGCGTCAGATGACGAAGGACAAAGAGGTAACGCGATGAGCACCGATGTGACCGACAAGAGCCCGGCCGCCGCGCCGCCCGGCAAGAGCGGCGGATCGGCCGACGGCAGCCTGCTCCAGCTGGTGCTGGGCGGTCTGCGCCGCAACATGCGCCAGTACGGCATGCTGATCGCGCTCGGTCTGCTCGTGATCCTGTTCCAGGTGTGGACCGGCGGCGACCTGCTGCTGCCGCGCAACGTCTCCAACCTGGTGCTGCAGAACAGCTACATCCTGATCCTCGCGATCGGCATGATGCTGGTGATCATCGCGGGTCACATCGACCTCTCGGTCGGCTCACTGACGGCGTTCGTGGGCGCCTTCGCGGCCGTACTGACCGTGCAGCACGACGTGCCCTGGTTCCTCGCGCTGGTGCTGTGCCTGGTGGTGGGCGCGGTGGCCGGCTCGGTGCAGGGCTTCCTGATCGCCTATCTCGGCATACCGTCGTTCATCGTGACCCTCGCGGGCATGCTGCTCTTCCGCGGTCTGACGGAGATCCTGCTGAAGGGCCAGACCCTCGGCCCGTTCCCGGACAGCCTGCAGGAGATGGGCAACGGCTTCCTGCCGGAGGTCGGCCCGGACACCAACTACCACAACATCACGCTGCTCCTCGGCATCGTCCTGCTGGTGTTCGTGGTGCTCCAGGAGGTCCGCGACCGCAAGCGCCAGCAGGAGTTCGAGCTGGACGTGGTGCCGCGCAACCTCTTCCTGCTCAAGCTCGTCGCCATCGTCGCCGCGATCCTCACCGTCACGATGCTGCTCGCCAGCTACAAGGGCGCGCCGATCGTGCTGCTGATCCTGGGCGTGCTGGTGGTCGGTTACGGCTACATCATGCGCAACGCCGTCTTCGGCCGCCACATCTACGCGATCGGCGGCAACCTGCCGGCGGCGAAGCTGTCCGGCGTCAAGGACAAGAAGGTCACCTTCCTTGTCTTCCTGAACATGGGCGTGCTCGCGGCCCTGGCGGGCATGGTGGTCGCCGCCCGTCTGAACGCGGCCTCGCCGAAGGCGGGCCTGAACTTCGAACTCGAGGCGATCGCCTCGTCGTTCATCGGTGGCGCGTCCATGAGCGGCGGTGTGGGAACCGTCCTCGGCGCGATCATCGGTGGTCTCGTCCTCGGTGTGCTGAACAACGGCATGAACCTCCTGAGCGTCGGCACCGACTGGCAACAGGTCATCAAGGGCATGGCCCTGCTGGCCGCGGTCGGCTTCGATGTCTGGAACAAGCGCAAGTCCGGTTCGTAAACGACTGGGGCCCCGCCAACCGGCGGGGCCCATTGTCCTTATCGGACTCGGCTTTCTCACATGGAGAGCCGCACGTGACTCCGCCCACCGCCGGAAGCGGCAGGCTTCCAGCCCGGAGACTGCGGTCCAGCCCGAACCGGCTCCCGCAGGAGCAACACAAAGACACCGCACGACTACTCATTGCGCATGCGGGGATCCCCATCCCCGTCCCCCCATTAGGAGCCGCACATGAACTTGAGCAGACGCACGGTCATAGCAAGCACCGCGGCGGCGGGAGTGGCCGCGACCGCCCTCGGCGGGACGGCCGAGGCCTCCTCCGGGCGGCGGCCCGTGAAGACGCTGTTCGGCAAGCTCGCCGACGGCACGAAGATCTACAGCTGGGCCCTGGAGAACGGCGGCACCCGCCTGAAGGTCCTCTCCTGGGGCGGCGTGGTCCAGTCCCTGGAGCTCCCCGACCGCCACGGCCGGTACGCCAACGTCTCCCTCGGCTTCGACAACATCGAGGACTACGTCGCCAAGACGCCGTACTTCGGTGCCCTGATCGGCCGGTACGGCAACCGCATCGGCAAGGGGCAGTTCACCCTCGACGGCAAGAAGTACCAGGTCAACGTCAACGACGGCGTGAACAGCCTGCACGGCGGCATCAAGGGCTTCGACAAGCACGTGTGGAACGTCGAGCCGTTCGTGAAGGGCTCCGACGTCGGCCTGTACCTGCACTACACCAGCGTCGACGGCGAGATGGGCTACCCGGGCACGCTGAAGGTGAAGGTGACGTACACCCTCACCAAGCGCGGCGAGTGGCGCATCGACTACGAGGCCACCACGACCAAGGCCACCGTCGTCAACCTCACCAGCCATGTCTACTGGAACCTGGCCGGCGAGAGCAGCGGCACGATCGAGGACCACGAGCTCACGATCGCCGCCGCCCGCTACACGCCCACCGACTCGGGGCTGATCCCCACGGGCCAGCTGGCGAAGGTCTCCGGCACCCCCTTCGACTTCCGCAAGACGAAGGCGATCGGCCGCGACATCCGGGCCGCGCACCCGCAGCAGGTGCAGGCCAAGGGCTACGACCACAACTGGGTCCTGGACAAGGGCATCACCGCCAAGCCGGTGCACGTGGCCACGCTGCGCGACCCGCGCTCCGGCCGCACCCTGAAGATCGCCACCGACCAGCCGGGGCTCCAGTTCTACTCGGGCAACTTCCTGGACGGCACCCTGACCGGCACGGGCGGCCGCACCTACCGCCAGGGTGACGCGCTCTGCCTGGAGACGCAGCACTTCCCGGACTCGCCGAACCAGCCGTCGTTCCCGTCCACGGTGCTGCGCCCGGGACAGACGTACCGCACGACGACGATCCACACGTTCGACGCATAGCGGTCAGGACGTAACCGCGAACCGGGGGCCGATGCGAAACATCGGCCCCCGGTTCCGTAACTCACATTTTTTTCACACCCGTTGAACGGGGTCACTCACACCTGCGTATGTATGAGCGGCCCGCGCTCCCCCGCGCGGGCCACCCAAGACGACGGACCCGGACGTCCCCACCGGGTCCGCCCCATACGGAGGTTCCATGGCCGACAACGTCACCTCGTTGTTCCGCAGTACGGCGGCTCACAGCCCGTCGATGGCGGCGCTGACGCGCGAGGGCGGGGACGGCACCGGCCCGGTCGACTTCTGTATTCCGTGCAACCCGTACTTCCCCACCCCGGCCATGATGGACACCATGTCCGCGCGGCTGCGGGACATCGTCACGTACTACCCGAGCAGCGCCGACACGATCACCGCCGAACTGTGCAACCTGCTCCAGCTCCCGCCGCAGGCCGTGGCCATGGGCAACGGCTCGACCGAGCTGATCACCTGGATCGACCATCTGCTCGTCCGTGAGTCCCTCGCGATCCCGGTCCCCACCTTCGGCCGGTGGACGGACCAGCCGATGGAGACCGGCAAGCGGGTCGACATGTTCCCGCTCCAGGAGTCGAGCGGTTTCGCCCTGGACCTCGCGCAGTACGCCGAGTTCATCCGCACCCGGGGCACGAAGGTCGCGGTGATCTGCAACCCGAACAACCCCGACGGCGGCTTCCTGCACAAGCACGCGCTCGTGCAGTTCATGGACGCGATGGCCGACCTGGACCTGATCGTCATCGACGAGTCGTTCCTGGAGTTCGCCGACGCCGAGCAGGAGCCCAGCGTCGTGCAGGAGGCGATGATCCGGCCGAACGTGATCGTGCTGCGCAGCCTCGGCAAGAACTTCGGTCTGCACGGCATCCGCTTCGGCTACATGGTCGCCAACCCCGCGCTGGCCGGCAAGGTCCGCTCGATGCTGCCGAAGTGGAACCTCAACGCCTTCGCCGAGTACGTGGTGTTCATGCTCAAGGAGCACGGCCCCGAGTACGCGCAGAGCCTGCTCCAGGTGCGCCGGGACCGTCTCGACATGGCCAGCCAGCTCTCCGCGCTCCCCGGTCTGACGGTCTACCCGTCCCAGGGGAACTTCCTCTTCGTACGGCTTCCCGTCGGCGCCGAGGGCACCGTGGTCCGGGACCGGATGCTCACCGACCACCGGATCCTGGTCCGTGAGTGCGGCAACAAGATCGGCTCCTCCAGCCGCTTCCTGCGGCTCGTGGTGCGCCCCCAGGTGGACGTGCGTCGCCTGGTGTCCGGCCTGGAACAGGTGCTCTACGGGACCAGGAGGGGAGCCGCCGTGCCCGAGCTCGGCGCAGGGGCCGGCTACAGCTCGGGTACGGCGGCCGTGGACCGGCTGCTGGTCGAGGCCACCAACGGGGCGGGCATGCCGGGCCTTGCCGCTCAGGCCATGGGCATGCCGATGCCCGCGATGGCGCAGGCCGCCCCGTCCAACGGCGCCGGGATGCCAATGCCGGCCGCTGCACAGATCTTCCCCCAGTCTGTGCCCGCGCCCGCAATGGCCCCGGCGCCGGTCCCGGCCATGATGCCGATGGCCCCGGCCGCGATGGCTCCGGCCCAGATGGCCCCGGCGATGGGCCAGATGCCCGTGCCGCAGATGGCTCCCGCCCAGCAGATGGCTCCGGCCCAGCAGATGGCTCCGGCCCAGCAGATGGCGCCCGCCCAGCAGATGGCTCCCGCCGCCCAGACCCCGCCCGGCGTCCCGGCCCGCGGCGGCCTCACCGCCGCCCAGGTCCGCGGCACCAACGGCCTCGCCCCGGCGGCGGCCACCGGCTGGCCGAACGCCCAGAGCTGGCCGAACGCGGCGGGCATGGGGCAGACGGGCTAGCCACTCCGCAGGAGTTCCGGGACAGGACGGTCGGTCGACACCCAAGCGGCCGGCCGTCCTTCCTTGTCCTGCAAGGGACTTGACGTGTCGACGCTTTGCCCAACTGACAGCCCTCGGACAGAAACCCTTTCTACGGTGCCGTGTCCATGACAGAAACCTCGGAAACCCGCAGCCCCATCGGACGCCGTACGGTGCTCGTGGCGACCGGCGCCACCGCCGCCACCCTCGCCGTGGGCGCCGCCGCGACGACCGAAGCCCCCACAGCCCGCACGGCGGACACCGCTCCGGTCGCCGCGGCGGCCGTCTGCACCCTCACGAAGGAGATGACCGAAGGCCCCTACTACCTCGACGGCCAGTACGTCCGCGCCGACATCACCGAGGGAAAGACGGGCATCCCGCTGAAGTTGGCCCTCACCGTCGTCGACGACGACACCTGCGTCCCGCTCGGCAACGCGCTCGTCGAGATCTGGCACGCCGACGTCCTCGGCGAGTACTCCGGCTTCGTCGGCAGCAACGGCCACAGCGAACCGGACAGCGGTACGTTCCTGCGCGGCGGCGTGCTGACGAACTCCAGCGGTGTCGCCGCGATCACCACGGTCTACCCCGGCTGGTACCGCGGCCGCTGCATCCACATCCACATCAAGGTCCACACGAACGTCACCCTGACCTCGGACGGCTCCTTCACCGGCGGCCAGGAGATCCACACCGGCCAGCTCTTCTTCGACGAGACGATCTCGACCAGGGTCGCCGCGATCTCCCCGTACACCGCCAACACGGTCGCCCGCACCACCCTCGCCCAGGACTCCATCTACGACGAGGGAGGCGCCGCGAGCGGCCTGCTGACCCTGACGGCCCTGGGCAGCTCCACGTCCTCCGGGTACGCCGGGACACTGACGCTCGGCGTCGAGCAGAGCTGACCCCGCCCCCTTGTCCGGCCGGGCGTCACCGTAGCCACGGTGGCGCCCGGTCGGCGTGCCGGAGGTCGGCGGGGGTGCGGGTGCCGCCCGTGTGCAGGGGGGCGTGCGGTGGCCCTCAGCGCCTCACCGACACCGAGCGCGTCCAACGCCCGATCGCGGCGGCGAACCCGCCGATGGAGAGCAGGGCTGGCCGCCCGAGCCCCGTGGGGTTCGGGCGGCCGTTACGGCCTACTTGGCCGGGCACTGCATCCAGGTCATGTGGTACGTGGTGTTGATGTCACCGTCGGTCGAGTCCATCGTCATGAAGCTGACCTTGCTCGCCGAGGAGCTGCCGGCGTTCACGCGGAGCTCGGTGTTGATGTTGAAGTTGCGCTGGACTCCGCAGGGCGCGTAGACCAGGTTGGCCCAGTCGGTGGTGTCGGTCGCCTGCCAGTTGTCGTTCAGGGCGCCGTTGAAGGTGTGGTTCTTGAACACCGTCTGCGACGAGCCCTGGAAGTAGTACGAGGCCCGCTGTACGGCGTTCGCGCCCGACTGGAGCGCGGCGAAGCCGCGGTAGTCCGCCTGGGCGATGGCGTACGTGAAGCCCGACGGGACATGGACGACCAGGCTGAGCTGACAGTTCTTGCGGAAGGCGGTCGGGTCGGAGTTGCCGCCGACCTGGGCGAGGTACTCGCTGTAGGTCACCGTGAACGCGGTGTTGTCCTCGGAGACGGCGACGGCCGCCGTGCCGGGGCGACAGCCGGAGCCGTTCACCGTGGCGACGTCGATGACGATCCTGTCCGGGGGCGGGTCGACGAACCCGCCCGAGGTGCTGTGCGCGGGTACCGCGGCACCGACGAGGGCGGCGATCGCGCCGCCCAGGAGCAGTCCACTTGCCATGGGGGGTCTCTCCTCTTCCTTGAAGCATGGAGAACCTGTGGAGTTTCTGTGAAGCACCGCGGCGAGGGAATCGTAGGAAGAGCACCGGGGCGGGGACAGGTCGAACTCCGGCCATTCACCCCGGCCGGTTCACAGCGAGGCGTGACGTTTCCCCGGTGAACGGGATACGCCGTTGGGGTGAGTAAAGCCCGCGTAGGGAGCGGCTATCGGTACGGGCACGAAATGATCTGTTTTCGGTAAAGAACCGCCGTGTCTCCCGAGGAGCTGGACGATGACATACGGAAACAAGCTGCGCAGAGCGATCGCCGAGCCGGGCACGACCCCTCTCATCGGCGTGTACGACATGTACTCGGCATCGGTCGCGGCCGGGCACTACGACGGGATGTTCGTCTCCGGCTTCGGTTTCGCGGCCTCGTACTACGGGCTGCCCGACATCGGTTTCATCGCCTGGCCGGACATGGTGGCCTTCGTCCAGCGCCTGCGCGGCGCCTTCCCCCGGCAGCACCTGCTCGTCGACATCGACGACGGCTACGTCGACGCCGAGGTCGCCTGTCACGTCGTGGAGGGCCTGGAGCGCATCGGCGCCTCCGGCGTCATCCTGGAGGACCAGAAGCGGCCCCGGCGCTGCGGGCACGCGGACGGCAAGCAGATCCTGCCGCTCACGGAGTACCTGGAGAAGCTGCACGCCGTCCTGGAGACCCGCAGGGACATGGTCGTCGTCGCCCGCACGGACGCCACGGAGGAGGCCGACATCCTCCACCGGGCCGAGGCGCTGGCCGCGACGGACGCCGACGTCGTCCTGGTCGACGGGGTCCGCAGCGTGGAGTGGATCCAGCGGATCCGCGAAGTCGTGGGCGGCAAGCCGCTGTTGTTCAACCAGATCGCCGGCGGCAAGTCGCCGCGCCTCTCGCTCAGCGAGCTGTCCGAGCTCGGCATCGACGTCGCGATCTACAGCACGCCGTGTCTCTTCGCGGCGCACCGGGCGATGGACACGGCCCTGACCGAGCTGCGGCTCGCCGACGGACGGCTGCCGGCCGCGGACGAGTCGGGCGGGATCGGCGTCAGCGAGTCCACCGGGCTGCTGGCCAAGAACATCGCGCGGAACCAGGACGTACCCGCCGCACGCGAGAGCGTGAGCGTATGACCCACGCCCGGACCCGGGCCGCCGCCGCTGTCGCCCTGGCCCTGCTGGCGGGCGGCGGCGCGACGCCCGCCGTGGCCGCCGGCAGCCTGATCACGGTGATCGACAACTCGCACGCCGACTCCATCCTGGAGGTCGACCGGACGGCCAACGTCCAGAGCGGCAGCAGCGGTACCGCCGGCAGTGACCACGACGGCAGCGCCGTGGACATGTTCCAGGCACTCGTCGATGGGGCGCACCCCGACGAGGAGGACGGCGACTGAGCGCCTGGGGATCCCGTTCACGATGTCCGAACTCGCCAGCAATCGATGGCAGTTGGGCGATGCTGGGCGATGGATCCCCAGGCCCTTCACAGCCGCACATTAAGGATTTCCTCAGATGCGCTCCTAACTTCTTGCCCATGACGGGAAACACGGAGCACCACGAGATCCTCGACCACAACGACAACAACCAGCCGGGGAAGCACCGGCTCGACAAGAGCATGAAACGGCGGCGCGTCCTGATCGGTGGCGGCGCGGTCGCCGCGGCCGGCGGACTCGCGATAGCCGGCATGGCGTCGGCGGACACCGGCTCCGGCACCACCGAGGCCGCGACGGAAGCCACGGCCTCCGCCACGTCCGACGCCACCTCCGGCGTCTGCACCCTGAACGCCGAAGTCACAGAGGGTCCTTACTCCCTCGACGGCGCTCTCGTCCGGGAGGACATCCGGGAGGACAAGGAGGGCTTCGAGGTCCAGTACACCTTCACGGTCGTCGACCAGGCCAACGACTGCGCACCGCTCGCCGACGCCCTGGTGGAGATCTGGCACTGCGACGCCCTCGGCGAGTACTCCGGCTTCGTCGGCGGCAACGGCCACGAGGAGGACGACAACGGCACCTGGCTGCGCGGCGGTCAGCTGACCGACTCCAACGGCCAGTGCAGCATCACCTCCATCTGGCCCGGCCACTACGTCTCCCGCGCGGTCCACGTCCATATGCGAGTGCACACGGACGTGACCCTGACCGACACTTCGTACACCGGCGGCGAGACCATCCACACCGGGCAGCTCTTCTTCGACGCGGACATCAACACCGAGGTCCAGGCCACCTCGCCGTACTCCGAGAACACCACCCCGGAGACCGCCCTCGCGAACGACAGCATCTACGACGACGGAGGCGCCTCCTCGGGCCTGCTGACCCTGACCGCGCTGGGCTCCAGCGTCTCCGACGGCTACCAGGCCACCCTCACGGTGGGCGTCAACTCCGCCTGATCCCCCACCCGTCGGGCCGTCACTCCGTACGACTGCGGGGTGACGGCCCAAGGGCATCCACGGGTGGGTCGAGCCGGGCGAAGCCCTCCTGGCGCCGGTAGGGGAAGTACGGGTAGGGCGCCGTTCTGGCGCTCGCCGCGTCGAGTTCTGCGATCTGGTCGGGTGTGAGTGTCCAGCCGACGGAGCCGAGGTTCTGACGGAGTTGCTCCTCGTTGCGGGCACCGAGGATGACGGAGGAGACGGTCGGCCGCCCCAACAGCCAGTTGATGGCGACTTGCGGAACGCTTCTGCCGGTCTCCCGGGCGATCTCGTCCAGGGCGTCGACCACGCGGTAGAGGTGTTCGTCCTCGACCGGCGGCCCGTAGTCGGCGGTGTGGTGCAGCCGGCTTTCGACGGGCAGCGGCCGGCCGCGGCGGACTTTGCCGGTGAGCCGTCCCCAGCCGAGTGGGCTCCAGACGACGGCACCGAGTCCCTGATCGAGCCCGAGGGGCATCAGTTCCCATTCGTAGTCGCGGCCGATCAGGGAGTAGTAGACCTGCTGCGCGACGTAGCGCGTACGGCCGTACCGCTCCGTGATGGCAAGGGACTTCATCACCTGCCAGCCGGAGAAGTTGGAGACACCGAGGTAGCGGATCTTTCCCGCGCGTACGAGATCGTCGAGTGCGGCCGTGACCTCCTCGATCGGCGTGCCGGCGTCGAAGGCGTGCAGCTGGAACAGGTCGATGCGGTCGGTGCCGAGCCGGCGCAGGGCGTCCTCGCACGCGGTGATCAGACGCGAGCGGGAGGAGCCCGCGTCGCCCGGACCGTCCCCTGTCGGCAGGCTGGTCTTGGTGGACACGATCACCTGGTCCCTGCGGCCCTTGATCGCCTCGCCCAGCACCTCCTCGGACGCGCCGCCGGAGTAGACGTCGGCGGTGTCGAACATCGTGATACCGGCGTCGAGGCAGATGTCCACGAGACGGCGTGCTTCTCGCGCATCGGTGGTGCCCCAGGCGCCGAACAGCGGTCCTCGGCCTCCGAAGGTGCCGGCACCGAAGCTCAGCGCGGAGACCTTGAGTCCGGATGCGCCCAGCCTCCTGTACTCCATGGCGGTGTTCCTCTCTCGTCGACCGAGTCACTAACGGTTCCATAGTTCCGTTAAGATGCGTCAAGGTAGCAGGTGCGAGCGATTAACGAAACTGGAGTCCCGTTATGGAGTTTTCGGCTGCGGACCCGGGAACCGTCCGACCCGGCGGACGCACGGCGCGGGTGAGGGCAGCGGTGTTGCGGGCGGCCGGGGACACCCTGGCGGAGCGGGGCTTCGCCCACCTGGACCTCGCCGACATCGCGCGCCGCGCCGAGGTGGGCAGGACGACCGTCTACCGCCGCTGGGGCACGGTGACCGGCCTGGTGGCCGACCTGCTGGCGGACATGGCCGAGCAGTCACTGCCGCGGACCGAGACCGGTTCCCTGCTCGGCGATCTCAAGGCCAACGCCCGGCTGGTGCAGCGCACCCTGGCCGACCCGCGGCAGGGGGCGCTGTTCAAGGCGGTGATCGCGGCCGCCACCTGCGAGTCGAAGACGGCCGCGGCCCTGCACCGCTTCTACGACACGCGCGTCAAGGAGTGGGCGCCCTGCGTCCAGCAGGCCGTCGACCGGGGCGAGGTGCCTGCGGGAACCGACGTCCACGAGGTGATCCGCGCTGTCTCCGCCCCCCTCTACTACCGCCTGCTGACCTGCGGCGACGGTCTCGACGAAGCGGCGGCCGACCGGGCCGCCGAGGCCGCCGCGACTGCGGCGCGCGCGGGGGTGTACGTGCTGGGGTAGTTCAGACGGTGGTTCGGACCGCCGCCGCGCGGCGGCTACCGCGCTGTCTCTCCGCCCTGCGCCGCCCCGAAGACATAGCGCACCAGCTCCCCGTCCTTCCTGGGCACCGCGAGGTCGTACGTCCCGTCGGCCGTGACGAGTTCGTAGCGCTCGAACTTCGGCCCCATCCGCACCTTCTCGGACCTGGGCTCCAGCCTGAAGGGCGACCTCAGGCTCGCGCTGCGGTTTCCTCGCCGGTCGCTCCACACGGGGGCCTCTCCGAAGGCGAGGCGCAGATAGCCCATCCTGAGCCTGGCGATCCGCCGGCCGCCCCCGACCGGGACCATGGCCGCCCCGCCCATGCTCCGTGTGTACCCGACGACCTTCAGCGGCAGCCCGCCCCGGAAGTCCTGGATGTCCTGCGCGGGGGTACGCCGCCGAATCCGGGTCCAGCGCAGCAGCACATCCGTCGCCGTCTCCGTGCCCGCCGCGCGCCGTGCCGTCGGCTTGTTCTGTTCTGTCACTTCTCAGAGATTCCATTACCGGCGAGGCCGGTGAAACCCAGGAATCGGCAAGGTCGAGGAAATTCTTGCTACGGGTTCTCCCACGCCGCCGGTTCCGCCGCCAGGGCGTTCACCGGCTCCGGGAGGGCGCCGGCCGCGATGTCGGCGACCGTGACGCCCTCCAGGATCCGGCGGACGTTGGCGCGCAGGGCGATCCAGAGGGGAAGGAGGGGCTGGGCCGAGCCGGTGTAGGTGAGGCCGGTGGGGCGTTCGCCGCGGACCGAGACGATCGGGCCGTCGACCGCCCTGATCACGTCCGCGACCGTGATCGACTCGGCGGCGCGGGCGAGGCGGTAGCCGCCCCCGCCGCCGCGCCGGCTGTCGACCACACCGGCGCGGCGGAGGTCGCCGAGGATCCCCTCCAGGAACTTGTGCGGGATGTCCTGCGCGGCGGCGATCGTCTCCGCCTTGACGGGGTCGTCCCCGCCCTGCCGTACGGCGAGCTCCAGTACCGCCCGCACCGCGTAGTCCGCCCGTGCCGAGATCCTCATGCCCTCATTGTGACGTGCCTCGCATCGGGCCCGCTCAGGCCAGGCGGATCACGTTCCAGGAGAGCGGTTCCAGGGTGGCGGTGAGCCTGCCGTCGGCGGTCAGCGTCGTGCCGTCGGCCGGGTGCGGGGCGACCCGTTCGGGGTCGGCGAGGGTGTTGCGGGCGTCCGGGTCGGCGTCGGCCAGGACGCTGTGCTCGACGAGTGCCGTCAGGTCCAGTCCGCTCAGGGCGACCTCCAGCGGCAGCGGCTCGGTGCGGCTGCGGTTCACGGCGAAGACGGTCACCGAGCCGTCCTCGGCGCGGACCGCGGTGGCGTGCAGCAGGTCCGCCTCGCCGTACTTCTTCGTCTCGTACGTCGGTGAGTCGACCCGTACGTCCAGGACCTCGCCGCGGCCGTGCTTCGAGGCCTGGGCGAAGGGGAAGAAGGTGGTCTGCCGCCAGGCCGGGCCGCCGGGCTCGGTGAGGATCGGCGCGATGACGTTGACGAGCTGGGCGAGACAGGCGACCGTCACGCGGTCGGCGTGCCGGAGCAGCGCGATGAGGAGGGAACCGAAGACGACGGCGTCCAGGACGCTGTAGTTGTCCTCCAGGAGACGGGGGGCCTCCGGCCACTCGCCCGGGTCGGTGGTGCGGGTGTGCTCCTCCCAGTGGGAGGTGTACCAGACGTTCCACTCGTCGAAGGAGAGGTCGATCTTCTTCTTCGACTTCAGACGGGCGCCGATGTGGTCGCAGGTCGCGACGACGTTCTCGATGAAGGACTCCATGTCGACGGCCGAGGCGAGGAAGGAGTCGAGGTCGCCGTCGTGCGGCTGGTAGTAGGCGTGGAGGGAGATGTAGTCGACGAGGTCGTAGGTCTCGGCGAGGACCTTCGCCTCCCAGTCGGCGAAGGTCGGCATCGACTGGCTGGAGCTGCCGCAGGCGACGAGTTCGACGTCCGGGTCGATCTGGCGCATCGCGCGGGCCGTCTCGGCGGCGAGCCGGCCGTACTCCTCGGCCGTCTTGTGGCCGGTCTGCCAGGGGCCGTCCATCTCGTTGCCGAGGCACCACAGACGGATGCCGAAGGGGTCCTTGTCGCCGTGCGCGACGCGGAGGTCGGAGCGGGTGGTGCCGGCCGGGTGGTTGGCGTACTCCTGGAGTTCGAGGGCCTCGGCGACGCCCCGGGTGCCGAGGTTGACCGCCATCATCGGTTCGGCCTGGGGGCCGAGCTTGCGGAGGAAGGCGATGTACTCGGAGAGGCCGAAGCGGTTCGTCTCCGTCGAGCGCCAGGCCAGGTCGAGGCGGCGGGGGCGGTCCTCGGCGGGGCCTACGGAGTCCTCCCACTTGTAGCCGGACACGAAGTTCCCGCCGGGGTAGCGGATGGTGGTGACGCCCAGTTCGCGGACGAGGTCGAGGACGTCGGTGCGGAGGCCTTCGGCGTCGGCGGTGGGGTGGCCGGGTTCGTGGATGCCGGTGTAGACGCAGCGGCCCAGGTGTTCCACGAAGGAGCCGAAGATTCGGGGGTTGACCTGGCCGACGGTGAAGGCGGGGTCGAGGGTGAAACGTGCGGGGTGCATGGGTGCCTTTCGGTGCGCTTTCGGGTGCGGGTGCGTTGTGGCTGGTCGCGCTCACGCGGCGGAGCCGCATTTCGGTACAGCCCCGCGCCCCTGACCTCACTATCGTTCGGTGGGTCGAATAGTGCTCGTCTCCTCGAACCGGACCGTAAGATCCTTGCGCTTTGCTCGTCAATGGGGGCGTGGTGGTTTTGGGTGACGTGGGCACGACCGCCCGCGTACGCTCGAAGCGCTGCCGTGCGGCGGTGAGAAGGAGGCCAGGGGCTGATGGACATCGCGGGCGTGCGCGGGAAGGTGGCCCGGGCCGCTGCGGCGCTGCTCCGTCCCCGTGCGGCCTCCGGTATGCACGAGCTGGCCGTCGAGCTGGCCGCCGCGATCCGGGCGCGGCCCCACCCGCCCACCGGGGTACGCGAGTTGGGCGCGGCGCTGTGCGAGGAGATGGGCGCCCGGCGAGGTGGACGGCCCGTCGAGTTGCGGTTCGAGCGGTTTCCCGACGCCTTCGAAGTGACCGGGCTGTGGGTGGAGTTCCACGACTTCGACCTGGTCATCGTCGAGGAGCGGGCCGAGGCCGTACAGCAACTGGTCATCCTCGGGCATGAGTTGTGGCACCTCCACGCGGGACACCGCGACCAGCACACGGCCCGGGCGGCGGCGGCCGACGCGCTGGTCCGTAAGCCGGGGTGGCGGGACGCCGTGCTGACGGTGGCCGCCCGCGACGGTTCCCGGGAGCGGGAGGAGGCGGAGGCCGACGAGTTCGGGCACCGGCTGGCCGCCGCGTTCCGGCCGCTGCTGTCCGGCGGCCGGAAGACCGGGTCGGCCGGGACGGCCGGGGTGACGCCGGATCCCGTACAGCGCGTACAGCGGTCCCTCGGGTACCAGGGACGCGGGGGTGGCGTGCCGTGCTGACGCCGCTCGCGATGAGCCCCGCCGGGTTCGTCAACGAGTTCTATCCGACCTTCTGGTGGATCCCGGCCGGGATCCTGGCCGCGGCGCTGGCGATCAAGCTGCCCAGTGTCATCCGGCTCTGGAAGGACCCGCTGCTGCGCGCCGTGGGCGGGCTGCTGCTGCTCGCGCTGGCGGTGTTCGTGTTCGTGGCGCCGTCGACGATCGCGTGGGTCAACCGGATCACCGGCGTGCCGAACATCTCGGCGCCCTGGGTGTACTCGCTGCTGACGGCGTTCTGCGGGTCCTGTCTGCTGCTGATCATCACCTGGCGCTCCGGGCTGTCCGACCGTTCGGCGCGGACCCGCTCCGCGATGCGCTGGGTGATCGGGATCTACTCCTCGGTGATCGTGGCGCTGTGGGTGCTGTTCGCGCTGGCCGAGATGCCGGTGGAGCGGCTGCGGGACCTGGACACCTACTACGCCAACACCCCGTACGCGCGCGAGATGATCCTGCTCTATCTGCTCGCGCACACCGTGGCCACGGTGATCACCAACGGGCTGATCTGGAACTGGGTGCGTGCCGACGGGCTGGACGCCTGGCTGCGCTGGGGGCTGAAGTCCCTGGGCGTGGGCTACACCGCGCAGTTGGTGTTCGACGCGGCCAAGCTGACGGCCGTGGGGGCGCGTTGGAGCGGGCGGAACCTGGACTGGCTGAGTACGGCGGTGGCGCCGCCGCTCGCGTGTCTGTCGGCCGTCCTGATCGCGGTGGGCTTCATCCTGCCGCACGCCGGCCAGTACCTGCACGACCGCTGGCGGGTGCAGCTGGCCCATCACGAACTGCGTCCGCTGTACCTGCTGATGCGGTCCGTCAACGGCCGCGGCGTGCCCTTCGTGCTGCGCACCGGCGCCGAGTTGCGGCTGATCCGCCGGGAGACGTTCATCCGGGACGCGCTGCTCTCGCTGGCCCGGTTCGTCGACGAGGATCTGCAACGGCGGTCGTACCGGGCGGCGTCGAGCCTCGGCTTCCCGGCGGAACGGGCGAAGGGGCTGGCCACGGCGGTGACCATCCTGGCCGCGGCGGACGCGAGGGGCCGGGGCCGGGAGAGCGACGGGACCGTCCCGGACACCACGGATCTGCTGCGGGAGATCGGCGCGGTGTCCCGGGAGCTCCGGCACGGCGACGACATCCGCCGGGTGCGGGACCGTGCGGGCGCCCCGAGCGACGGCGTACGCATCTCCAACTGACCGACCGGGCAGAGGCATTGGGCCCCGGCGCCCCGCGCGCCACTCCCCCGTGGCACCGCCCGGGGCACCGGGCCCGGCCGCGGCACGTCCCCGCGCCGCAGGGCGATCTTTCCTTCGGGCACTGCGAGTGTCAACTATGCCTGCCAAAAAGGGCAGTTATAGCTGCGATCACTGTCGCGGGCGGGAGCCAACCGGTAGCCTCCCCGTCAGCCGGTGCAGGAAGTGCGGCAGGAAGTACCAGGAAGCACGGGGAGAGTGGGGGGACTCTGTGAGCGACACCCACACCGCTCTTTCCGAGGCGCGCGAACGCCTCGAGGAGCTGACCGGACGGCCTGGCCGGCTGGCCGAGAGCCTGGACGTCGCCGACCTGTCCTACCGCACCGGTGTTCCCGCCGAGACCGTCGCCGCACTGCTGGCGGGCGACGCGGTGGTGCGGGAGACGGACCTGGGCGAACGGGTGCGACAACGGCTGGATTTCATACGCGAGACCCGGCGTCGGCCCGACGGCAAGCGGTACTCGCTGGACGAACTCGCCCGGATCGCGGGCACCAGCCGGCAGTGGCTGAGCGAGTGGCGGACGAGCGGGTTGCCCAGCCTGGAGCACGCGGACCGGATCCGCCGCTTCTTCGGACTGGCGGCCGGCTTCCTCACCGCGGACGACGCCGAGGCGTTGCACACCGCCCTCCAGCCGGTGCTGCGCGAACTGGAGGCGAAGGCCGACCCGTTGGCCCCGCTGCGCACCCCCGGCTTCTACCGGCTGGCCCGCCGTGCCCCCCATATGTCGCCGCGCAAGCTGCAGGCCCTGGCCGAGTGGGCCGAGATGGTCACCGAGCGGAACCCGACGGGCGACGACGACCTGTGAGCGCCCGGTCACGGGCGGCTTTCGGCCATGTTCGGCCGGGCGTCGCACGCACTTCATCCGTTGCACACCTTTCCTCCCCTTCGGCGACCCGTGCCGGGCCGGACCGAGGTAGCTGAAGCCGCGGGGGTCTTGGCATCCTGCACGGGACCGAAAGACCCGTCGGCCGGCCACGGGGAGGACCGTGCGTACGAACAGGGAGATGCGTCGTCTCGCCGACGTGCTCATGGACGCCGTCCAGGTGCCGGTACCGGCCGATCCCGAGGTTCTGTTCGAGGCGGTCGTCGAGGCGGCCGAGCGGTGGCGGGGACGGCGGATCGTGGTCCACCGGGAGGTGTTCCCGCCGCACACCGCGAGCGGGCTCTGGCTGGAGCGCGAGGCCCACGACGACGTCATCGTGGACAAGCGGGCCGCCGTCTGGCACCAGATCGTCATCTTCTGCCACGAGGTGTGGCACATGCACCAGCGGCGGGCGGACCCGGCCGGCACCGGTCTGCACACCGCCGCCCGCTCCGACTTCACCCTGGCCGACGAGCAGGAGGCGGACCGCTTCGGCATTCTGATGGGCCGTCGGCTGCGCACCTGGCTGGAGGCCGCGCCGGACTCCGTGTACGCGGCCCGCGGCGACGAGGAGCAGGACCTGGCCGGACGTATCGGCGCCGCGCTCAACTACCGTGGGAAACACCGGTGAACGCGGCCTCCCACTACGTCAGCGCCGGCGTCCTCTGGCTCGGCCTCACCGTCCGCGCCCCCGAACTGCTGCGCCACCGCCGCGATCCCTCTCTGCGGGCCATCTGCGCGGTCCTCGGCCTGGCCGGCCTGTGCTTCCTGCTCGGCGCCCCGCCCACTGTCGGCGCGATCAACGACCTCAGCGGGGTGCCCAACCTGGCGGCGCCGCTGACGTACGCCGCGATCACCGCGTACGGCGCCGCCTCCCAGGTGCTGATCGTGCGCTGGCGGGGCGGGGAGCGGATGTGCCGTACCGCGCGGCGCTGGATCGTGGCGTACGCGTGCGTCGTCGTCGGCATCGTGGTCGCGTTCGCGCTGGGCGACGCCCCGGTGGAGCGCCGCACCGACCTGGACACCTACTACGCGAGCACCCCGTACATCCGGGAGATGATCCTGCTCTACCTGCTCGCGCACCTCGTCGCCGTCGGCTCCGCCACGGTGTCGGCGCTGCGCTGGGCCCGCCAGGTGCGCGGCTGGCTGCGGGCGGGGCTGACCGCGCTGGGCCTGGGCACCCTGTGCGGGGCCGGGTTCAGCTCGGCCAAGCTCGCCGCGGTGGTCGCCCACTGGTGCGGCCGCGACTGGTCGGCGCTCGGCGCGGACTTCTCCGCGACGGCGGCCGGGGCGGGCGCGCTGCTGACGGTCGCCGGCGTCCTGGTCCCGCTCGCCGGACCCCGGCTGACGGAGTGGTGGCGGGCCTGGCGGACGTACGTCCGTCTCGAACCCCTGGAGCGCGAACTGGACGACGTCCTCGCCCGCCGTGCCCTGCGCCTGCCCCGGCCGCGCTGGGCCTCCCCCGTCACCCGGCTGGTGTGGCGCCGTACGAGCATCCACAACGCGCTGAGTCATCTGGACGCCTACGCCGACCGGGAGTTGTACGACCGGATCCTGCGGGCCGCGCTGCGGCTGACGGGTGATCCGCAGCGGGCCTCGGCCACCGCGTGGGCGGCGGTCATCGCGACGGCGGCCCGGCGTGAGACCGGCCGGCCGGCCGTGCGGCGTTCCGGTGACGCCGAGTGGTTCCTGGAGCGGGCGCCCGAACCGGCGGCGCTGGAGCGGATCGCCGACGCGCTGGCCGACTCCCCGCTGGTCCGCGCCGCCGCGAGCGGCGCCCGGACCGCACCGGCCGGACGGAGCTCCTGGGCATGAGCGCCGTCGTCTATCTCGCGGCCGGGGTGCTCGCGCTGTCCTCCGCCCTGCTCTTCCGGCGCCCCCGTACGGCCGTCCGCAACCCGCTGACCGTGTCGACCTGCGTGGCGATCCTGCTCGGCGCGGTGGTCTTCGCCTGCTCGGCGCCGATGACCCTGTCGGCCGTCAACTCCCTCACCGGCATACCGAACTTCGGGGCGCCGCTGACGTACGGGATGCTCACCGCGTACTCCTGCTCGCTGCTGATCCTGCTGATCAACTGGCGGGGCGGGCCGCCCGATCTGGTGCGGCGGACGGTACTGCGCTCGATCGCCGTCTACGGGCCGCTGGTGGTGGCCGTGGTGGTGCTGTTCGCGCTGGCCGACGCGCCCGTCGAGCGGCTCACCGACCTCGACACGTACTACGCGAACACGCCGTACATGCGGGAGATGATCCTGCTCTATCTGCTCGGGCACACCGCCGTGATCGTCGCGACGTCCGTGGTGTGCGTGCGCTGGGGACGCGAGGTCACCGGGCTGCTGCGGACCGGGCTGCGGCTGATCGTCGTCGGCGCGCTGCTGGACCTGGTGGGCTTCCAGATGACCAAGTACACGGCGATCACGGCCCGTTGGACGGGCCACGACCTGGACTTCCTGTCCACGACCGTCGCCCCGCCGATGGCCTCGCTGGCCGCGCTGGTCTGCTCCGCCGGGTTCGTGCTGCCCCGGCTGGTGCCGGCGGCCGGGGCGCACTGGCAGGGGCTGCGCGACCACCGGCGGCTGGGGCCGCTGTGGTCCCGGGTGCGGTTCGTGTCGACGGCCCCGAAGCCGCCCGCGTCCTGGTGGCGGCTGCCGGACGAACGGCTGCACTGGCGTGAGGTCGCCATCCACGACGCGCTGCTCGCGCTCGCGCCGTACTTCGACGACAAGGTGCGGGAGGGGGCGCGGGCGGCGGCCCTGCGGGAGGGGCGTACCGGCCACGAGGCACGGGTCGCCTCGGAGGCGGCGATGCTGGCCGAGGCCGCCCGGCGGGCCGCGGCGCGGGAGGAGCCGCAGGCGAAGCCGAGCACGTACCGGATGCACGCGACGGAGGTCTCCGGGGCCGGTGGCCTGGTCGAGCTTGCGCAGGCTCTGGCCCGAACTCCCGCCTCGGACACGGCGCGTGAAGGTACGGTGAAGGTCTTTCCTGTGTGATCCCACCCGATTCCGCCTGCTGACTTTCATGGCTGAACAGCCGTCCGAGGAGCCCCATGTCGCGTAGAGCTGTCGTCATCGGTGCCGGGCTGGCCGGCATGCTGGCCGCGGCGGCCCTGTCCACCGTCGTGGACGAGGTGGTCGTCCTGGAGTCCGACGAGCTGCCCGGCGGGCCGGAGCACCGCAAGGGCCTGCCGCAGGGACGCCACGCCCACCTCCTGATGGCCGGCGGGCTGGCCGCCATGGAGGACCTGGTGCCGGGGGTGGGCATGCGCAAGCATCTGCTCGCCGCGGGCGCCCGGGAGGTCTCGCTCAGTTCGGGCATGATCGCCCTGACGCCCGAGGGCTGGTTCCGGCGCTGGCGCCACGAGGGTCCGCAGATGCTGACGTGCAGCCGGGCGCTCCTCGACTGGGCGGTCCGGGACGCGGTGCTGACGCACACGGACGTGACCGTGCGCCAGGGGCGGGTGGCCGAACTCACCGGCGGCGCGGCACGAGTCGAGGGCGTACGGGTCTCAACGGCCGCCGGGGACGAGGAACTTACCGCCGATTTCGTGGTCGACGCGAGCGGACGTGGCTCACGGGTCGTCACGTGGCTGGCGGGGTTGGGGATTTCCGGTATCGAGGAGAAGTCGGTGGACGCGGGGCTGGTCAACGCCACGCGTGTCTACCGGACTCCGGAAGGCGCGGACCGCTTTCCGCTGACCATCGTGCAGGCCAATCCGTATCTGTCGCGTCCGGGGCGCAGCGGCATGGTCATGCCCATCGAGGGCGACCGCTGGATGGTGAGCCTGGCCGGGACCCGGGGCGGCGGCGAACCCCCGTCGGACCCCGAGGGCTTCCTCCAGTACACCCTCGACCTGCCCGACCCCATCGTCGGCCGGCTGATCTCCGGCGCCGAGCCGCTCACCGACATCCACGTCAGCCGCTCCACCAGCAACCACCGGCGCTATCTGGAGAAGTCCCGGCAGTGGCCGGAACGTTTCGTCGTCCTCGGCGACGCGCTGGCCACCTTCAACCCGGCGTACGGGCAGGGCATGGCGGTGGCGGCGCTGGGGGCGGGGGTACTGGGCCGGGAGCTGGCCGCCGGTACCGGGGTCACCGCGCCGGGGCTGGCTCGGCGGGTCCAGCGGGGCGCCGCCGCTTCGGTCAACGCGGCCTGGACGATGGCGGTCAGCCAGGACGTCTGGTTCCCCGGGACTCGGGGTGGGGCGCCGACCGCGGCCGACCGGCTGGTCACGAAGTACACGCGGCGGCTGATCCGTACGGCCACCGGGTCCTACCGGGCGGCCTCGGCGCTGTGGGACGTCACGAGTCTGAACTCGGGGCCGGAGCGGTTGTTGCGGCCGGGGGCGGTGTTGGCGACGCTCGGGGGGCCGCCGTTGCCTCCGGCTGTGGGGGCGCCGTTGACTCCGTCCGAGCGGGAGGTTCTGCGGGGGCTTGATCGGACGGGGGTTCGGTAGGCGCTGTCTGCTGGGGCTGGGCGGGGGTGGGGGTGCTTGCCCGCGCTTGCGGGGTGCAGCCTGCGCCCACCCGTGCCGCCCTGGGGGTCCCCCCAGGCCCTTGAGGCACTGGGGGAGGCACGACTGCCCGCAGTCAGGCCGGAAAGGCCGGTTGGGGTACGCCCTTTCCTGCGCCCGGGACCACCAGGAGTGAGCCCGCTACCGGGTGGGGAGCGGTCAGGCCGATCCTCGCTGTGGTGATGTAGAGGTCCGTCAGGTCGGGGCCGCCGAAAGCGCAGGCCGTCACTCTTGGGGTGGGGAGGGTGATGACGCGGTCGAGGTCGCCCGTTGGGGTGTATCGGCGGACCGCTCCGCCGTCCCACAGGGCCACCCAGACGCAGCCCTCCGCGTCGACCGTGAGGCCGTCGGGGAAGCCGGCGCCCTCCTCGATCTCGACGAAGGCGCGGCGGCCGGAGATACCGGCCGAAGCGGGGTCGTAGTCGAACACGTCCACTCGGCGGGTCGGTGAGTCGACGTAGTACATGAGGGAGCTGTCGGGGCTCCAGCCCGTGCCGTTGCTGACCGCCACGTCGTCGAGGACGACGTGCACCGTGCCGTCGGCGGTGAGGCGGGACAGGGTGCCGCCGCCCGGGGCCTCGTCGTAGCGCATGGTGCCGGCCCAGAGGGAGCCGTCGGGGGCGACGGCGGCGTCGTTGGCGCGGCGGCCGGGGACCGGCTCGTGGTGGAGCCAGCGGAAGCTGTCGTCGGGGTCGAGGAGGCCGACGCCGTCGCGGAGGTTCAGGACCAGGCCGCCGCCCGCGCGGGGTTTGGCCGCGCCCACGTGCTGGTCGGTGACGCGGACCGTGCGCCGGCCGGTCGAGGGGTCGTACGAGTGGAGGCGCGCGCCGAGGATGTCGATCCACAGGAGGCGGCCGGTGGCCGGGTCCCAGGTGGGGCCTTCGCCGAGGGTGGCCTCGGCCCGCACCGCCACGTCGTACGTCGTCGTCGTCACGCTCGTCATGCCACGCTCCGGTAGCCCAGCAGCTCGGACAGTTCGGCGGCGCCCTTCGCGGCGAGCTGTTCCAGTTCGGTGCGGCGCTCGTCGCTCCAGCGGATCATCGGGACGGAGATGGAGAGGGCCGCGACGACCTGGCCGGTGCGGTCACGGACCGGGGCCGCCACACAGCTGACGTCGGGGTTCGACTCACGGCTCTCGACCGCGACGCCCCGCTCCCGGATCTCCGCGAGGGCCTCGCGCAGGGCGGCGGGCTCGGTGATGCTGTTCGGGGTCATCCGGATCAGGTCGGCGTCGTCCGGGATCCGGGCGCTGAGCTCGCCCGCCGGGAGGGAGGCGAGCAGCATCTTGCCGACGGAGGTGCAGTGCGCCGGGAGGCGGCGGCCCGCGGCGGAGACCATGCGGACCGCGTGCGTGGAGTCGACCTTGGCGATGTAGATCACGTCGGTGCCCTCGAGGATCGCCACGTGGACGGTCTCGTCGCAGGTCTCGGCGACGGTGCGGGCGACCTGCTGGCCCTCGGCGGCGAGGTCGAGCTGCTCGGCGTAACGGCTGCCGAGCTGGTAGGGACGTACACCGAGGCGGTACCGTCCGGGTTGTCCCGGTACGGGGACGATGTAGGAGCGCGCGGCGAGCGTGGTGACCAGCTCGTGCACGGTGGTGCGCGGCAGCTGCAGCCTGCGCACGATGTCGGGGGCGGAGAGCGACCCGTCCCCGTCGAGGAAGAGCTCGAGTATGTCGAGAGCTCGGGTCACGGCTGGTACGAGACGTCCCACGACCGGCCCCCTCCCTGTTCGTCCCTGGCCTGTGTTCGAAATTTCAACAGGCGATCGGCATGGCGAACACAGGCTAGTCATAAGGCGTCGCACCGGGCAATGGTCGGGCATCGGTCGGGCATCCGTCGTCATCGGGGGGCAATGGCCGTGAAACGCACAGCGGGCCCCGGTGGTGGGCCAGGATGGAGGTATGCCGACCCCCAAACGCCTCGCCGGCACCTTCACCGCTGCGGATTTCCAGCTGGTGCTGCTGCGCCGCATGGCCGACCACAACCCCGAGCTGGTGGAGGACGCCCGCCATGAAATGAACGTGTCACTCGTGGAGATGAGGGAGGCCAACAAGCGTTGGCAGGCCATGGTCCGCTCCCCGCACTCCCGTGGCTCGCTCTCCCGCTACCGGGCCGTCCTGGGCGAGCCGGAGTTCAGGACTCCGCGCCGCGTGGGCGACCTCGACTGCGAGGCCTGGCTGTGGCCGTTGCCGTTCTGGACGGATCTGCGCTTCGAGGTGCTGGTCGCCGGGAACGGCGCCGTATGGAACGAGTGGCTGGTGCGTGCCCCCGGCCACCCCGCCCCGGAATTGCGCACCCTGGCCGATCTCACGCCCTGGTCCTGCACGGTCGACGAGGTCGCCCGCGCCTTCGCCCCCGCTCGTCCGCTGGAGGGCACCGCGCCCACCCGCTGGGGCCTCGCCTTCACCAGCCCGGACGGCCGGGAGGCGGTCTCCGAGTTCACCTGGGGCCTGCTCCAGCGGACGCAGGTCAGGGGGTAGCGGGAGGGCCTGCCGGAGCGGCGGCCGCCAGGATCGCCGCGACCACGGCGGGCACCGAGCCCGGGTGCAGAAAAAGGAACAGGTTCGGCTCGACCAGCTCCAGTTCCATCACCCTCGGCTGCCCGTCGTCCCCGTCCACCAGGTCGACCCGGGCGTACAGCAGTGCGGACGGGTCCGGTACGGCGGCCAGGGCGCGCTCGGCGACGGCCAGTTCCGCCGGGGTCGCGGTCCAGGGCTCCAGGCCGGGATGGGCGACCTTGTCCGCGTCGAAGGCGGTGTCGGGAGCCAGCACGGCGCGCTTTCGGCTGGCGTGCAGCAGGCGTCCGCCGAAGAACTGCAGCGCCCGCTCACCCCCGGTGTCGATACCGCGCACATACGGCTGCACCATCGCCGTCAGCCCCTCGGCGTGCATCCGCGCCAGATGCCGTACGGCCGTCTCGCGCCGGTCGGGCGTGTACCGGGCGGCGTACCGGGCACCGGCCCCGGAGGTCGGCTTGACGACGTACTCGTGGTCCTCGGGCAGATCCACCGGGCCCTCCGGGGCGAGGTACCGCGTGGGCACGGCCGGCACCCCGGCCGCCGCGAGTTCCCCGAGATACCGCTTGTCGGCGTTCCACCGGACCACCTCGACCGGATTGGCCAGCCGCGTCACCGCCGCGACCTTCCGCGCCCACGCCAGGAACTCCGCCGGGCGCCAGCTGTAGTCCCAGGTCGACCGGATCACGACCAGGTCGTACGCCCCCCAGTCGGCCTCGGCGTCGTCCCAGAACACGGCCTCCGCCTCGGCCCCTGCCTCCTTCAGCGCCCGCACCAGCACCGGAAGATCGTCGTCCTTGCTGGGGGCCGGCCGGGGGTCGTAGGTGGCGAGCGCGACTCGGGGCACGGGGGACTCCCTCTTCGTACGACTGTCCGATCACCCGGAAGGCTAACAATCTCCGCCGGAGCCCCGACAGGCCGCTTGACCTTCCCCTTCGGGCAAGCCCCAGCATCGACGGCGGGAACGAGACGAGACCGAGGAGCCCATGTCCATGCTCACGATCGGGGCCTTCGCCCGGGCCTGCCGGCTCTCGCCGAAGGCACTGCGCCCCTACGACGAGCTGGCGCTGCTGCGGCCCGCCCGGGTCGACCCGGAGACGGGGTACCGCTACGACGCGACCGAGCAGCTGGAGCAGGCGCGGCTCGTGGCGTGGCTGCGGCGGCTGGGGATGCCGCCGGCCCGGATCCGCGAGGTCTGCGCCCTCGACGACCCGGCGACTGCGGCCCGCGAGATCCGCGCCTTCTGGGCTCGGGTGGAGGCGGAGACGGCTGTGCGGCGGGATCTCGCCGCGTTCCTGATTGACCACCTGTCAGGCACGACTCCAGGCACGAGCGAAAGGGAACCCACCATGCTGGAACTCACCTGCGCCGCCCACTCCGACCGGGGCCGGGTGCGCCCCGCCAACCAGGACACCGTGCACGCGGGTCGCCGGCTGCTCGCCGTGGCCGACGGGTACGGCGAGGCGGGCGGGTCCGCGAGTGGCGCTGCTGTGGAGGCGCTGAAGTTTCTCGACGCGGCGGAGGTGCCGGCGGGTGGGGTGCTCGGGCTGCTGGAGGACGCGGTGCGGGCCGCGGCGGACGCCGTGCGGGACGTGGCCGCCGGCACGGACGGCATCGGCACCACGCTCACGGCGCTGCTGTGGACGGGCTCGCAACTGGCCCTGGTCCACATCGGCGACACACGCGCGTACCTGCTCCGCGACGGCGCCCTGTTCCGCATCACCCAGGACCACACCCTCGTGCAGTCCCTCCTCGACGAGGGGCGCCTCACCCCCGAGGAGGCCGTCGCGCACCCGCAGCGCACGCTTCTGCTCAAGGCACTCTCCGGCGGCACCCCGGGCATTCCCGACCTCCGCTGCACGACGTCCGGGCGGGGGACCGCTACCTTCTGTGTTCCGGCGGTCTTCCGGTCGTCACTCCCGACGACACCGTCCGTGCTCTTCTCGCCGGTGCGGCCGGGCCCGGCGAGGCCGTAGAGGCGCTGGTGGGTGCCGCGAACGACGCCGGTGGGCCGGACAACATCGCCTGCGTGGTGGCGGACGTGTCGGGTTCTGGTGGGCCGAACGAGTGACTAGGAGTGTCCCGTGTCTTCTCTCTTTCCCGCCCTGACGGGCGAACTCCCGGGGCGGGTCGCCCTGCGGTTCGGTGCGCGTGCTCTGACGTACGCGGAGCTCGCGGCGGCGGCCGGGGCCGTCGGGGAGCGGGTCCGGGGGGTGGGGAGGGTGGCCGTGTGGGCGACGCCCTCGCTGGAGACCGCCGTCGCCGTGGTGGGGGTGCTGCTCGCCGGGGGCGCCGCCGTGCCGCTGAACCCGAAGTCGGGGGAGAAGGAACTCGGGCACATCCTGGGGGACAGCGCCCCGGGTGCGGTGCTCGCCGCTCCGGGGGTGGAGTTGCCGGGCGCACTGGCGGGCATCGAGCGGGTCGATGTCGACGCCTACGGTGCCGGCGCCCCGCCGGACGACCGCCTGGCCGGCGACGAGGATCCCGCGCTCGTCGTCTACACCTCCGGCACCACCGGCCCGCCCAAGGGCGCCGTCATCCCGCGGCGGGCCGTCGCGACCACCCTGGACGCGCTGGCCGACGCCTGGCGGTGGACCGGGGAGGACGTCCTCGTGCACGGGCTGCCCCTGTTCCATGTGCACGGGCTGGTGCTGGGGATCCTCGGCCCACTGCGCCGGGGCGGTGCCGTACGGCATCTCGGGCGGTTCGACACCGAGGGCGTCGCCCGGGAGCTGAACAGCGGCGCGAGCATGTTGTTCGGGGTGCCGACGATGTACCACCGCATCGCCGAAGCCCTGCCCGACGAACCCGAGTTGGTCAAGGCGCTGGCGGGGGCGCGGCTGCTGGTGTCCGGTTCGGCCGCGCTGCCCGTGCACGACCACGAGCGGATCGCGGCGGCGACCGGGCGCCGGGTCGTCGAGCGGTACGGCATGACGGAGACGCTGATGAACACCTCCGTGCGGGCGGACGGGGAGGCCCGCGCGGGGACGGTCGGGCTGCCGCTGCCGGGGGTCGAACTGCGGCTCGTCGACGAGGAGGGGGCGGCCGTGGCGGCGTACGACGGGGAGACCGTCGGCGAGATCCAGGTACGCGGGCCCAACCTGTTCACCGAGTACCTCAACCGGCCCGACGCCACCGCCGCCGCCTTCACCGCCGACGGCTGGTTCCGCACGGGCGACGTGGCCGTGCGGGATCCGGACGGGTATGTACGGATCGTGGGGCGCAAGGCCACCGATCTCATCAAGAGCGGCGGCTACAAGATCGGCGCCGGCGAGATCGAGAACGCGCTGCTGGAACATCCGGGAGTGCGCGAGGCCGCCGTCACCGGGGAGCCGGACCCGGATCTCGGGGAGCGGATCGTCGCCTGGGTGGTGCCCGTGGATCCACAAGTGCCGCCGGGCAGTGATGAGTTGGCCGACCATGTGGCCCTGCGGCTCGCTCCCCACAAGCGGCCCCGGGTGGTCCGGTACCTCGACGCCCTGCCCCGCAACGACATGGGGAAGATCATGAAGCGGGCGCTGCCGACATGACGGAGGGCCGCCGCCCGAGCGCGCGGGAGATCATCGCCCTCGTCGCCGACGGCTTCCACGAACTCCCCCGTCCGGTAAGGGACTTCCGGCCCGACGGGCCCCTCGGCTGGCCCGGCTACGACCTCTCCCGCGCCCGCGCCGCCCAGCGCACCGGCGAGACGGAGTCCGTCGTCTGCGGTACCGCGAGCGTCGGGGGCACCCAAGCCGTGCTGATCGCCTTCGAGTTCGGCTTCCTGGGCGGTTCGCTGGGCGAGCGCACCGGGGACCGGCTGGAGGCGGCGTACGTCTACGCCCGTGAACACCGGCTGCCCGTCGTGCCGTTGGTCGCCACCGGGGGCAGCCGGATGCAGGAGGGCATGCTCGCCCTCACCCAACTCCAGCGGGTCGCCCGGCAGTCGGCGCTGACGCGGGCGGCCGGGCTGGCGCAGATCGCGGTCCTGCGGGACCCGACGACCGGCGGCGGCTGGGCCACCCTGGGGGCGGGCGCCGACGTGGTGCTCGCGCTGCCGGGCGCCCAGGTCGGTTTCGCGGGGTCACGGGTCCGGCCCCCGGACGCCGACCCGGCCGCGTACACCGCGGAGGCGCAGGTCGCGGCGGGGTCGGCGGACGCGGTCGTGGCGCAGGAGGAGCTGCGGGAGACGCTGGGGCGGTGGCTGCGGCTGCTGACCGGGGTGTCGGGCGAGCCCGCGCCGGTCCCGGAGGCGCTGGGGGCGCGGGATCTGCCGGCCTCCGGCTGGGACGCCGTACAGCGGGCGCGGGCGCCCGAACGGCCGCGTGCCGCACGCTACTTGGACGCCTACTTCGACGGCCGTCTCGCGATCTCCGGCGACCGCTGCGGCGGTACCGACCCCGACGGGATGCTCTGCGGGTTCGGCGCGCGGGACGGCCGTACGGTCGCGTACGCCGCGCAGACCGGGGCGGCCACCCGGCCCGCCGGATACCGCACCGCCACCCGGCTGATCGGGCTCGCGGACCGGCTGGGCATCCCGGTGCTGACCCTGGTGGACACGCCGGGCGCGGCCAATGACGCGGAGGCCGAGCGGGAGGGGGTGGGCGCGTCGATCGCCGAGCTGTTCGGGGCGGTCGCCATCGCCCGTACGCCGATCACCACGCTGGTGATCGGCGAGGGCGGCTCCGGCGGTGCGCTGGCGCTCGCCGCGCCGGGCCGTACCTGGGCCGCGCCGGACAGCTACTTCTCCGTCATCGCCCCGGAGCTGGCCGCCGCGATCCTCAAGCGCCCGGAGGACGAGGTGGAACTGACCGCCGGCCAACTGCGGATCCGGCCACAGGACTTGGCCGAACTGGGGGTGATCCGGGCAGGGGAGGGGCCGGAGCGGTGAAAACGGCGGGCGGGACAGGACAACCCCACGTACCGTCCGTGACAATGAGGATGCGCAGAGGCGCAGCGGCGACGAGAGGGGCTACAGGGGCGCGTGGAAGGTCTGGTGGAGTTCAGGACCGACGACGGGGCCGTCGTCTCCGTCGAGGCGGGTGAGCAGCGCCGGCCCGGGTCGCGGCTGGTGGCCCGCGGCGACGGCACGGTACAGGCGGCCCGTACCTTCGAGGGCGCCCTGGAGGGGGTGCGCGCGGCTGCCGAGTCCGCGCTGCGGGTGTTCCGGGACGGGTCGCTGCGGCCCGACGGGGTGGAGATCGAGTTCGGGGTGAAGCTCTCGGCGGAGACGGGCGCGATCATCGCCAAGGGCACGGCGGAGGGCCACCTCGTGGTGAGACTGACCTGGTCACCTCCGACCAACGGGGAGCCAGCCACCGGGACAGCCGCCGCAGGGCAGGCAGCCGTCGGGCAGGCAGCCGCCGGGCAGGCCCCCGCCGGGCAGGACCCGGCCGGAGAAGCCACTGCCGGGCCGGGCGCTGCTGGGAGAGCCGCC
Organism: Streptomyces vulcanius; assembly: GCF_042653945.1. NCBI lineage: Bacteria > Bacillati > Actinomycetota > Actinomycetes > Kitasatosporales > Streptomycetaceae > Streptomyces > Streptomyces vulcanius. The sequence continues at coordinate 223,243 of NZ_JBHSFK010000014.1, forward strand.
GCTGGGCAGGCCGCCACCGGGTGGGCTCCCGCCGGAGAGGCCACCGCCGGGCAGGCCCCCGCTGGGCAGGCCCCCGCCGGGCAGGCCCCGGCCGGAGAAGCCACTGCCGGGCCGGGCGCTGCTGGGAGAGCCGCCGCTGGGCAGGCCGCCACCGGGTGGGCTCCCGCCGGAGAGGCCACCGCCGGGCAGGGCGCTGCCGGGAGGGCCGCCACCGGAGAAGCCACCGCCGGGCACGCCCCCGCCGGAGAAGCCGCCGCCGGGCAGGCCAGCGCCGCAGAGGCCCCCGCCGGGCAGGTCGCCAACGCAGAGGCCGCCGTCAGACAGGCCCCCGTCAGGGAGGCGGGGTCCGCTGTCTCATGATGAGTGCCGAGTGGCATGCCCGGGTTGAGTGTGGCGGTCAGGTCGTCGGGGCGGGGTTTCTGGTCACCCCGCGCAGGGTGCTGACCTGCGCGCATGTCGTGGGCGAAGGGGACGGGGAGCTGACGGTGACGTTCACCGAGCGGCCCGGCTCCCCCGCCGTACCGGCACGGGTGGTCGCCGACGGGGGCTGGGCCGGCGGCCCCACCGACCTGGGCGACCTCGCCGTACTGGAGCTGGAGCAGGAGGTGCCGGTCGCGCCGGCCGCGCTCGCGCCCGTCGGAGCGGCGCACGCACCCCGCCCCGACCGGCCCCGCAAACTCGTCGTGTACGGCTTCCCGGTCGGCTTCGACGAGGGCACGCTCGCCGAGTACCGCATCACCGCCACGCAGTTGCTGAACCGCGAGTGGATCCAGCTGGAGGCGTGGCAGCCGGGCGGCCAGCCGCTCGCGCCCGGGTTCAGCGGCGCTGCGGTCACCCTGGTGGACACCGGCGAGGTGGTCGGCATGGTCACCGCCGCCGCCGGCGCGCAGGGCGTGCACAACGGGCGGATGATGCCCACCGAGGTCATGGCCCGCTACTGGCCCGACCTGACGGGACTGGTGCCCACCGCCGACCATCGCGGCGCCGACCGGGCCCGGCTGCGCGAGCTGGTCGAGCGGGCGGTCCGCGCGGGTCTGGACGGCGACCCCTTACGCCGCGTACGGCTCTACGAGGCCGCCCGGGGCCCGCTGGACCCCGACCCGCCCCAGGAGGGGTTCGAGTCACTGTGGTCGGCGGCCCTGTTCGTACTCTGCGAGATCGACGGCGACGACGCCGCCACCACCGTCGCCCGCTTCACCACCCAGGTGGAGGCCCTGTTCGAGACGCCGGCCGAGCCGGATCCGGAATCGCCCGAGGCTCCCGAGTGGTCGCCCATCCTCGTCGACCTGCGGCACAGCGGCGCGGGCGACGGACAGGTGCTCGTCGAGGTGTCCGCGTACAGCGGGGGACGGCGGCACCCGGTCGGCTCCGACACCCTGCCGCGGGCCCGGGTGCGGGCCTATGTGCAGGACCGGATCGAGGACGCGTTCCGCCATCTGACGCCCGGCAGCGACGAGTTGATCGCGTTCGCGCTGCCCCGGGACTGGATCGACCTGCCCGTGGACCGCTGGGCGAGCGCGCCCGACGACGACACCCCGCTGGGGTCGGTCTACCCGCTGGTCGTCACCGACCAGGCGCGCCGCCGGGCCGGCGCCCGGCACCAGCTGACCCGGGTCTGGAAGCGGCTCGACGGCCTGCCGGGGGTGCGGGTGCACCGGGTGGAGTGCGGCACGCACGAGGAACCGCCGCAGCTGCGGATGCGGTTGCGGCGCTCCGACGCCGTGCTCGCGGGCTTCGCGACCGTGCCGGGCACCCCGCGCACCCGTGCCCACTTCGACACCTCGCTCACCGCTCCCGCCCCGGTGGTCGTCTGGTCCCGGGGCGGCTGCGCGGCCGGGGACGACGTGCCGTGCGCGGGCGGGGAGGGATGCGCGGGCAAGACGTTCCTGGACGAGCTCGACGCCTGTGTGTCCGGTGTCCCGCCCGCCGAACTCCCGCGCCTCGTCCTGACGTTGCGGGAGGAGGCCGACGCGGAGGACGGCCACTGGGCGCGCGACATCCAGCTGCTGTGGGACGACCCCCGCGTCTTCACCGACCCGTACGGCAGCACTCCCGCCCCGGCGTCAGCCTCCGCCCACTCCCCCGTGGCCTGACCACCCCCGCACCCCGAACTTCGGAGAACGATGTCCGACTGGTCCGTCTACACCGGCGACAGCGACCGTGAGCCGCACGACGGCATCGACCGGCTGCCCCCGCCGCCGCCCTGGCGGGCGTTCGACGGCGAGCCCGTGCTGTCCGCGCCGCGCGACGCCGACGACGCCGCCGCCGTCTCCCCCGACCGGACGCACCGCGCCCGCACCTACGTCGCCACCCCGGAGAGCGTCCAGCTGGTCAACGCGGCGCTCGTGCTGCGCCGCCCGCTGCTGGTCACCGGCCCGCCCGGCACCGGCAAGTCCTCGCTGGCCTACGCGGTCGCCCGCGAGCTGGGGCTCGGCCCGGTGCTGCGCTGGAACATCACCAGCCGCTCCGCCCTCGCCGACGGGCTCTACCAGTACGACCCGCTGTCCCGGCTGTACGCGGCCCGGCAGGCGGCGCGGCGGGAGACGGTGTCCGGCGGCGGAGTCGAGGACCATCTGCGCCTCGGTCCGCTCGGTACCGCCCTCCTCCCCTACGCCCGGCCCCGCGCCCTCCTGGTCGACGAGATCGACAAGAGCGACCTCGACCTGCCGAACGACCTGCTGAACGTCCTGGAGGAGGGCCAGTACGAGATCCCCGAACTCATGCGCGCCGCCCGGCACTCCGCCGAGGACGCCACCGCCGAGGTGCTCGCCGACGGCACGGACACACCGGTCACCGTCACCCGGGGCCGGGTCCGCTGCCGGGCCTTTCCCTTCGTCGTCCTCACCAGCAACGGCGAGCGCGAGTTCCCGCCCGCGTTTCTGCGCCGCTGCGTCCGGCTGAGGCTGCGCAGGCCGGGCCGGGAGCAGCTCACCGAGATCGTGCGTGCCCATCTCGACACCCCGCCCGGCGAGGCGGAACACCTCATCAACCGCTTCCTGGCCCGCGCCGCCGACGGCGAACTCGCCACCGACCAGTTGCTCAACGCCCTCTACCTCACCGGGGTCGCGGGGCTGGACGCCGACTCCCGCGACGACCTGGCGGAACAGCTGATGCCCTACCTGGGCACGACGGCGGACGGCGATGGCTTCTGACCCGGCGCCGCACGGTGACAGCGACGCCCTCGCCCGGCTCGCCGCACTGCTGACGGCCGCGGCGGACACCGCGCCCACACCGCGCGAACTGGCCGAAGTGCTGTGGCTGGCAAGGCAATCGGCCGATCGCGGTTCTCCGGGGAACGCGACGGCTCCTGAGGATACGACCGTGTCGGCGCCCCCTGCCCCGGTCGCGCCCCCGGCCGATGGCGAGCCCCCGGCAGCCCCACCCGCCCCCGCCGACCGTGTCCCCCTCCACCTCCCCGCACCCGCCCCGCGGCCTGACACCGTCACCGAACCCCGTGCGACCGGTGGAGCCACCCGCACGCCGCTGCTCGCCCCCGCGCCCGCGATGCTCCCCCACCCCCTCGCCCTCCAGCGTGCCCTGCGTCCGCTGAAGCGGACGGTGCCGGCGGCGCGGGCCCGGCTGCTCGACGAGCGGGCCACGGCCGACCGGATCGCCCGGCTCGGCGCGCACCCGGACGTCTGGCTGCCCGTGCTCCGCCCCGCCCGTGACCGCTGGCTGCGGCTCAACCTCGTGCACGACACGGGCCCGACCATGCCGGTCTGGCGGCCCCTCGTCCGCGAACTGCACTCCGTGCTGGCCCAGTCGGGCGTCTTCCGCACGGTCACCCTGCACCCGGCCACCCCCGACGGAGCGGCCCGGCACGTCCCCGACCCGGCGGACGGCCGTACCGTCACGCTGGTCGTCAGCGACTGCACGGGCCCGCAGTGGCGCGCGGGGCCGGCGGGCGAGCGCTGGTACCGGGCGCTGCGGCACTGGGCGGCGCGGATGCCGCTGGCCGTCGTACAGCCGCTCCCGGAGCACTTGTGGCCGACGACGGCGCTCCCGGCCGAGCCGGGCGTCCTGGCCGCCCCGGCCGCCGCGGCGCCGCTGACCGCCCTCGCCTTCACGCCGTACGACCCGGACGGCGCCGTACCCCCGCCGGGCGGGGCCGTCCCTCTCCCGGTCCTGGAGCCGGGCGGGCCGTGGCTCGCCCACTGGGCGGCGCTGGTGGCGTCCCCGGGCGGCGCGCGTACCCCCGGCGCGGCGGCCTGGCTCCCCCCTGCCCCGCCCCCGCCACCCGCCAGGGAACCGGCCCCCGAGCCCACTCCCCAGGACCTCGTCCTGCGCTTCCGCGCCACCGCCTCCCCGGAGGCCTTCCGGCTGGCCGGGCATCTGGCGCTGGCCGTCCCCTCGGTCCCGGTGATGCGGCTGGTCCAGCGCGCTGTGGACCGCGATCCGCGCCCGCAGCACCTCGCCGAGGTGATCCTCAGCGGCATGCTCACCGCCGTCCCCGGCCCGCCCGGCTCCTACGGCTTCCGCCCCGGCGTCCGCGACCTCCTCCTGCGCACCCTCCCCCGCACGGCCCGCGGCCGCACCCGCGAACTCCTGGAACGCATCGGCGGCCTGATCGACGACCGGGCCGGCCTGACGGCAGGCGAGTTCCATGTGACAGCGGGCGCCGGCCCGAACGGAAACAGCACGGCCTTCGCGACGGTACGCGAGGAGACCGTACGGCGGCTGGGCGGCGGGGACGAGCCCGGGGAAATGGTCGGGGGCCGGTACCGGCTGGTCAGGAAGACGGGACCGCCGTACTTCGACTGGCTGGCGGAGGACACGCGGGAGGGCGACGCGACGGTCCTGGTACGTCGGTACCGGCGCCCGGCCCAGTGGTTCCTGGCCGGTTTCACGAGCAGCGCGGAGCGGCTCGCCGGAATCCGCCACCCCGGAGTCGCGGCAGTCGTCGACCACGGCGTGGAGGACGATGTCCCCTATCTGGTACGCGAGTTCGTCGAGGGACGGAGTCTCCACCGCCGTCTCGACAAGGCCCCCCACGGGCTGCCCGCGGCAGAGCTCATCGACCTGGTTCCGCGGATCGCCGAGGCGGTCGCCGCCCTGCACGCGAACGGACGGCCGTTCGGTGGTCTGACCGCGATGCACGTCGTCCTCTCTCCCCGTGGGCCTGTTCTGACCTGTCTGGACGCGGTGCGGTTCGGTACCGGGAGCCGCTCGGACGATCTGCGGGATCTCGGGCGTCTCGTGCACACGATGCACCGCGGGACAACGCTGCCGGAAAGCGAGCAACTCCCTTTGCCGATCTCCGAGTTGTCCCTGCCGGAGCGGCTCGCGGAGGCGCTGACCGCCGCCGTCGCCGATCTGACGTCCGACGGACAGGACACCCAACTCCGCGGCCTCGAACGGCTCCTGCGTCTGCCGTCGGCGGACTCCCCCGTTCAGCGGGAGCCGCGCACCCGCTCCACTCTCCTGTTCGAGACCGACACCGATCTCGCCGCTCACCCCGAGAGCCGTATCACTCTCGAGTACGCCGTCCATCAGGTTCTCTCCCGGGGGGCCCTCAGCTCACAGCAGTACGAGGTCGAGGTCCGTCCGAACGGGTACGCCGTGCGGGTCGCGGCCGGCACCGATCTGCTCCCGGTCCTCGTGGCGGCGCTGCGCTGGCTGCCCGACCACTGGGCCACGCTGCGCGAACCGCCGCGGCTGCTCGTGGCGTTCGGGACCCCGGCCCGCCGGACCGCGCGATCCGGCGCCCGCATGCTGATCGTCGTCTCCCCGGCCCTCTACGGCAGTTTCACGGCCAGCTCCGCCGCCGCCGGCCCGTACCGCTTCCATCCGGTGTACGGCGACTCGTCCTCCCCCGACGCCTGGTACCACCCCGGCGCCGAGCGGCGCGACCTGGTGAAGGGGCCGTTCGTGACCCGCGACCTGGGCCGGCTCGGCATCCCCGCCCCCGGCCGTACCGCCGTCGTGCACACCGGCCCCGAGGGCCCGCTCGCCCTCCTCAACCCGGCCGACCCGTACGGCGGCGGCCCGCCCCGCCCGGTGACGTACTACGACGTCGACCTCACCCCGCAGCGCGACGTCCACCAGCTGACCCTGCCCGGTTCCGGCAAGGGCGGGTTCGCCGTCGCCGCCGAGCTGACCTGGCGGGTGGACGATCCGGTGGCGTTCGTGCGGGCCGAGGTGGCGGACGTGCGGGAGCGGCTGCTGGCGCATCTGCGGGAGGCGGGGGCGCTGATCACCCGGCATCACTCCCTGCGCCGGCCCGCCGGTGCGCAGCGGGCCCTCAACACGCAGCTGGTGCGGTGGCCGGTGCCGGGGCTCACGGTGACGTGCGCGGTGACGCTGGCGCCGGACTACGCCCCGCCGCCCGAGGTGCCCCGGCCGGGGCCGGCCGACCGGCCGCTGGCGGAGCTGCTCGCGGACGCCGAGACCGTGCTGTTCGGCTTCGACGGCCCGCTCACCCGCCTGTTCACCGCGACGGGCGCCCGCGCCGCCGCCCTCGACCTGCTCGCCCTGGTCGCCGAGCACCGCGACCCCGGGGACGCGCTGGCCGGCCGGCCGGTGGGCGACCCGGGCGCGACACGGGAGCTGTTCGTGCATCCGCTGGACGTCCTGCGGGCCTTCGCGCAGGACCGGCACGGACCGCTGCTGCGCGAGCGCCTCGACGCGCTGGAGCTGGCGGCCGTACCGGACGCGCCCACCACCCACCGCTCCGCCGCCCTCGTCCGCGCCCTGCACGACTCGGGCCGGCGGGTGGGCATCGCCACGGATGTGTGCGAGCGGGCCGTCCGCCGTCATCTGGAGTCCCGCCGGCTGCCGCTGCTCGCCGGTGTGCACGGCCGCGCCGACGACCTCGGCCGGCTGATGCCGCACCCGGACTGTCTGCTGCGCGCCCTGGCCCCGCAGGGCTCCCCCACCCGCACCGGCGTCCTGGTCGGCTCCACCCTCGCCGAGCTGACCGCCGCCCAGCAGGTGGGCCTGCGGTTCGTCGGCCTGGCCCGCAATCCCACGGTCGAGCAGCGGCTGCGGGAGGCGGGCTGCGAGGTGACGGTGTCCTCGCTCACGCCGGTGCTGGAGGCGGCACGAGCCCTGTGACACGCCGCCTTGTGTGACAAACCCCCATTCGGTCGCGCCCCGCCCGGCCCACCACAGAAGGCGGCGCCCCTCCCGCCCCCGCACGATGCGTAGGAGGCCGTCCGCCCGGCGGCCCACCCGCACGAGAGGCTCGCCCGCCAAGCGGCCCCACGGTCTGTGCTCTCGGGAGGACCCGCCATGACCGCCAGTCTGGAGCAGCTGCGCCGCTGCCACTTCGCCGTCGACCTCGGTGCGGCGCGGACCCGGGTGTACGTGCGGGGAGCGGGGCTCGTCGTCGACCAGCCGTCCGTCGCCGCCGTCAACACCCGCACCGGCGGTCTGATCGCGGTCGGCGAGTTCGCCGAGAGGATGACGGGCCGCACCCCGCACTACATCCGCGTGATGCGCCCGGTCTCCGGCGGCACGGTCGTCGACATCGAGATGGCCCAGCGCATGCTGCGCCACCTGCTGGGCGACAAGGTGCGCCGGCAGCTGCGCCGACGGCCGTTCCTGCGGGCCGCCGCCTGCACCCCGCACGACGCCGGTCCGCTCGCCCGGCGCGCCACAGTCGAGACCCTGGTCGGGCTCGGCGCGCGCCGCGTGGAGCTGGTCGACACGCTCATCGCCGCCGCCGTCGGCTGCGGGCTGCCCGTGGAGCGGCCCGAAGCCACCATGATCATGGTGTGCGGGGCCGCCGCCACCCAGGTCGCCGTGCTCTCCCTCGGCTCGATCGTGACCGCCGAGCGGATCCCGGTCGGCGGGGAGGCCGTCGACCACGCGATCGTCCAGCACCTGCGCCACGAGCACGAGTTGATGCTCCCGAGCCAGTCCGTACGGCCCCTGCAGCTCGCCCTCTCCGGCAACGGCCTCACCCCGCACGGCCCGTCGGTCACGGAGATCCACGGACGGGACGTCGCCACCGGCCTGGCCCGCTCCGTCCGAGTCGACACCGCCGCCGTACGGGACGCGATCGAAACACCGCTCACCGCCGTGCTCGACGGCATCGGGCGGGTGCTGCGGGAGTGCCCGCCGGATCTGGTCGCCGACCTCGCCGACCGGGGGATCATGATGGTCGGCGGCTCCGCGCTGCTGCCCGGCTTCGACCACATGCTGCGGCAGGCCACCGGTATGCCGGTGCACATCGCCGAGCGCCCCGACATCTGCGCCGCCCAGGGGCTGGGCGCCATGCTGGAGGGCCGGATCGCGCCCCTGACGCTCAATCACCTGGCCACGTGACCGTTCCCCGGGGCTCCACCGGCGTACCGAAGGGCGTCTCGCGCACCACCGGCCGCAACTGTTACGTGTGCGAAACCTTGACGATCACCGAACCGGGTGCCACGATTCCGGCGCCGCCATGTTTGCGTAAACATCAGCCACCGCGGGGCTCTCATGTTTACGCAAACATCAGAGCCGAAAGGGCAAGTCGATGCGCAAGACCCCCGCCAGATCCTCTCTCCCCCCTCGCCTGCGCGCCGCTCTCGTCGCGGTCGCCGTGGCCGCCGTCACCGGTACGACCCTCGCCGGAAGCCCCGCCTCCGCCGCCGCGCCGGCCACCGACACCACCCAGTTCAAGGGCGTCAACTGGGCCGATCCGCGCGACAACTTCGCCGACGACTACCTCCAGCTGTCCGGTCTGTCGACCACCGACAGCTACCGGCAGACGTACGCCAAGGCGACCCGGATCATCGCCGCGTTCCGCGCCAACCTCGGCGCCAACACGGTCCGGCTGCCGATCAACCCGTACACGGTCAACGGCGCGTACTGGAAGTCGTACCGCGGGGTCATCGACGCGGCCTCCGACCAGGGCTTCAAGGTCATCGTGTCCTACTGGGAGGGCACCGGCGACCGCAAGGACGGCTTCATCGACGACGAGGCCACCTACTGGCCGATGTGGAACACCGTCGTGAAGGCGTACAAGAACGACAAGCGTGTCTACTTCGAGCCGATGAACGAGCCGCACGGCTACACCGACGCCGAGTGGGCCGACATCGCGGCGAAGTGGCTGAACACCTACAAGTCGGTCCCGCGCAACCGGGTCTTCGTCTCCGGTGCCGGCTACAACGACCACGTCACCACGGTCTGCGCCGACCCGCGCCTGAAGGGCACGTACCTCTCCCTGCACCACTACGGGTTCTGGAAGGACTACGCGACCTACGACCAGTGGGTGTCCGACCTGAAGGTGCGCATCGGCGACTGTGCGAACCGGACCGTGGCGGACGAGTTCGGCGCCCCGATGACCACCGGTCTGAACTACAACGTGAAGACGCCGGACGACAACTTCGTCAACTACGTCCAGGCCGTCACCGACACCTTCCGCGAGCTGAAGATGGGCTCGGTGTACTGGCCGGGTCTGCGGACCGACGACACGTACTCCATGCAGAAGCTCGTCGGCGACCCGAACCGCCCGTGGCTGGTCACCACCAACCAGTCCGGCGCCGACCGGCTCGCCTGGGCCTGGGGGCGCGGCAAGCCCGTCAAGGGCTGAGCCGGGACACGTCCACCGGGGCGGGCGGCACACCCGCCCGCCCCGACCCGACCCGCCACCGCCCTGGTCCGAACCCGCCGCGCCGGATACGCCGTTGATCGGCCCGGCGCCCGACGCATAGGTTCCTCCTCATGACAAACGTACGGATCGGCGTGATGTACGACCGCGACTGGGCGCCGGAGGGGCTGCCCGGGTTCGCCCGCCGGGCCGAGGCGCTCGGCGTGGACGACCTGTGGGTGGTCGAGGACCTCGGCTGGAACGGCGGGGTGTCGGCGGCGGCCGTCGCACTGGGCGCGACCGAACGCCTCCGGGTGGGCATCGGCATCACCCCGGCCCCGCTGCGCAGCCCGGCCCTGCTCGCGATGGAACTGGCCACCCTGGCCAGGGTGTTCCCGGGCCGGCTGGTCGCGGGGATCGGGCACGGGGTGCGGGAGTGGATGGAGCAGGTCGGCGTGGCGCCCCGCTCCCCGCTGGCCCTCCTGGAGGAGACGATCACCTCCGTGCGGGCCCTGCTGCGCGGCGAGCGCGTGGAACTGACGGGCCGTGAAGTCCGCCTGGACGGAATCCGGTTGGTGCATCCGCCGACCGAGGTCCCGCCGCTGGTCGCAGGTGTCGTACGGCCCCGCTCGCTCGAACTCTCCGGCCAGGTCGCGGACGGCACGCTGATCGCCGAGGGGCACGGCCCGCGCGACCTGGAGGAGACCCGCGCACTGACCGCCAAGGGCGGCGCGGGCACCGAACACACCCTCACGGTGCTGGCGTTCGCCTGCGTGGGCGACGACCCCGACGAGGTGGCCGACGCCCTCCACCCCCACACCGAGGGCCAGAGCGCCTGGCTCGGCCGCCCGCAGGAGGAGCTCTTCACCGTCTCCGGTACCGCGGCGGAGGCCGCCGGCCACATCGCCGCCCTGTCGGCGGCCGGCGCGGACACGGTCGTCCTGCGGTTCGCCGGGGAGCAGCCGCTCGGCCAACTGGAGGCCGTCCTGTCCTCGATCCGGGCGACCGGCTCCCAGGCGCTGTCCTAGTTCTTGGTGCCGTCCACGATGACCGGCGTGCCGTTGGAGTCCGTGCCGCAGGGGACCGCGTACACCGGGTTGGCCTTGGCTGCCTCCTTGTAGGCCTCCAGGCACTGGTTGTAGAGCACCTTGTCGCTCAGCGACTTCTCGAGGATCTTGTTGGCGCGGGCGGTGCCCTCCGCCTCGATCCGCTTGCGCTCCGCCTCCGCCTTGGCGGTGCGCGCGGCCTCGACGGCCCGCTCGGTGGCCTGCTCCTGCTGGATCTTCTTGTCTATCTGGTCCTGGAGCTTGTCCGAGGGCTTCACATTGCGCAGGTTGACCGTGGTGACGTCGATCCCGCGGGGCGCCAGCCGCTCCTTGACCAGGGACTCGATCTCCGAACCGATCTGCTCGCGGGCGGAGACATAGCCCTCCTCGCTGGTGTGCTTCGCGAAGACGTTGCGGATGATCTCTCTGCTGTCCGGCACCACCAGCCGCTCCTGGATGGCCTCCTGACTGCCCGCCAGCCGGTACAGGGCGACCGACTTGGCGGGCACCACGGCCCACTTGATGGTGACGTCCGCGTACAGCACCCCGCCCTGCGAGGAGCGGACCTCGACCACGTCCTTGTCGTAGAGGTTGAGGTCCACGGGCCTGGTGGTGAAGGAAGTGACGTCGGTGAACGGCGACTTGAAGTGGATGCCGGAGGTCAGCGGAGTGCCGACCTTGCCGAAGGTGACCGGCACGCCGACCTCGTACGCGCTCACGACGTACACGCACGCGAACGCGCCTGCCAGTACGCCCCCCACGGCGCTGAGCGCCGACCCGATCTTCCAGCCCGCCTCGCTGCGGCCACGGCCGACGAGGAACAGCACGACAGCCGCTATCAGCAGCAGGATGGTCAGCACGAACACGGAAATCCCCCTCGGTTTCGTCCCGTGGGGCAGACCTAGTTCACTTCGGCCCTCGGCGGGATCGACTTTCGCCTCGCATGAGGGACGCCTCGTTCCCGGTCTCCCGTTCCACCGCCAACCGCCGAGATGCCGGCGGCTCGCACCCGGCTGCCGCCGCGACGCGGCGGCACGCTGTGCTCAGACGGCGGGCAGCGCGTACACGCGGTCGTAGTGCTGGGCCACGAGATGCCCCGCTCCGTCGCAGGAGAGCTGCCAGTTGTTGACGCCGGCCTCACGGCCGTCGGTGAAGTTCCACAGGAGTCGGCCGGCGGTGGAGTCGATCGCGTAGAAACCGTTCTTGTTCTCCAGGGCCGGTATGTAGAGGGCGCGCGCCCCGACCGCGATCGGGGTGTCGACGTTGAGGCGGGGGGTCTCGCAGAACCAGCGCCGGGTGCCGGTCGCCGCGTTGAAGGCGTAGACGCCGGAGGGGTTGGTGCCGGTGACGTAGACCGTGTTGCCGCCCACCCCGAGGGAGGCGAACTGGCCGTGCTCGGCCTTCGCCCGCCAGCGGAGCTTTCCGGTGAGCAGGTCCAGGGCGATGAGCTCGGAGCCGATGGCGAAGACGTTCTGGCCGAGCACGGCGAGCCCCGGCCGCAGGTCGTAGCCCACCGGGTGACGCCATTTGAGTCTGCCGCCGTCGCGGGTGCCGCGGACCGAGACGTTGCGCAGTCCGTCGGTGTAGACGAAGTAGCTGGAGGTGATGACGGGCTTGAGGTCGATGCCCACGTCCTCCGGGTCGATCGGGATGACGACGGCCTGGCGGAGTCTGAGGTCGACGCCGAAGACCGCGCTGGTGGTGGTGGCGACGCCCTCTTCCGCCGACTGGCGTTGCAGCCGGGCGCCGAGGACGGAGACGGCGTATCCGTCGTAGCTGCCGAGCAGTTGGTCGAACCGGTAGTCGTCGCCGAAGTCGAGGGTGAACTGTTCGGTGCCGTCGGCCGGGTCGACGCCGATCAGGGTGGCGCCGGTGCCGAGCGCGACCGCGGCGCCGTAGGTCACCATGACCGGCGTGGGCGAGAGGCTGATGCCCTGGTAGACCCACTTGGGCTGGGAGCCGTTCGTGAGGTCGAGGCAGACCATGTTGCCGGGGCGGGTCTTCACCAGGGCGGTGCCCTCGTTGAAGACGGCCGGGGCCTGGAGCAGCGGGTCGCCACGGTAGATCCAGCTCGGCTCGGGGGCCGCGACGAGCCGACGCGCCCCCTGTCCGCCGGTCGCCCTCCGGGTGACGGCGACGGCCACGCTCCCGGCGAGGGCCGTGCCCGCGGCGGCGGCGAGGACCGCGCGGCGGGAGACCCGGGAGGGGGCGGAGGCGCGACGGTGCGCGGACCCACGGGTCTGCGACGCGGCCGCGGACGCGTAGGGGGGCCTGGCTGAGGCGGGCGTGGCCGGGTCGGCGGACGCGTCGGTGGCGGAACGATCCGGCACCGGTTCCTCCGGGACCGAGAAGGGTTCCTGGTCCGCCGGCTCGGTGGCGGGCACCGCGCCACGGGCGCCGCCGCCGGTTCCCCGCTCCCCGTTCGGGCAGACCGTGCTTCCGCTGCGCTCGGCGAGGGCGTCGTCGTAGGCCGGCCGCCCCACCGTCGCGTACGCCGACCCGCGCGAACGGGTGGCGGGCGGCAGCGAGTCGGGGCCGTCGGTCCAGGGCTCCGCGCCGGCCGGGGTGCGGGCCAGGAGGTCGAGGTCCGTCGCGGCGGCCCGGCGGGCGGCGATCAGCTCGGTGAGCGGCGCGGGCAGCCAGCCCTCCGTCAGCACCTGTTCGGCGCCGTTGGGGGCGCAGGCCGCGGAGAGGCGTTCGGGATCGATGCGCAGGGCCGGGTCCTTGGCCAGACAGAGACTGATGATCTTGTCCAGCGGTTCCGGCACCCGGGACAGGTCGGGCGAGCCGTGGGCCACCTGGTAGAGGAGGGTGGCCGCGGCGGCGCCGCTGAACGGCGTGCGTCCGCACGCGGCGAACGCGAGCACCGAGCCGAGGCAGAAGACATCGCCCTCCGGCCCCATCTGCTCACCGGTGGCCTGCTCCGGGCACATGTACTCCAGGGAGCCGAACAGGCCGCCGGCGCCGGTGAGTTCGTAGCCGTCCCGGGCGCGCACGATGCCGAAGTCGATGACGCGCGGGCCGTCCGCGGCGAGCAGCACGTTGGACGGTTTGAGGTCGCGGTGCACCAGCCCCTCGGCGTGTACGGCGATCAGCGCCTCGGCGATGCCCGCGCCCAGCGCGAGGACCGTGTCCACGGGCAGCGGCCCGTGTTCGGCGATCGCCTCGGCCAGGGTGGGGCCGGGGATGTAGGCGGTGGCGAGCCAGGGTGTCTCGGCGTCCGGCGCGGCGTCGAGGACGGGGGCGGTGTAGACGCCGCCGACGGCCGCCGCGGCGGCCACTTCGCGCCGGAAGCGGATGCGGAAGTTCTTGTCCTCCGCCATCTCGGGGCGGATGACCTTGACGGCGACGGTGCGGCCGGCGGCGGAGGTCGCCAGGTAGACCCGGCCCATGCCGCCGGAGCCGAGGCGGGCCACCAGACGATAGGGGCCCAACTGCTCGGGGTCTTCTGGGCGCAGTGGTTTCATGCCCTCAGCCGCCTGTTCTCGATCGTGACGGGCGGGAGTACCGCCCTCGCTGTGGGGGAGAGGACCGGAGGGGGTCTGACCACAAGACTAGAGGCTGAAGTGACGGACGAGGCCACTACCGAGAAGTCGTTTGCACTGGCCTGGAAGCATGTCGTCCGCCCTCCTTCCACCTCCACGACCTGATTTGACGGTCCGTCAGATATCGGGTGACACGTGGCCGTCCTGCGGGAACAGTGCGCGATGAGCAACAAATGCAGGATGAAACGGCTTATGCCGTCGAAGACATCCGATGTGCCGAAGGTCACTCCGCGCATTGCATACCGCGTTGCACACCATGCAAAACCACGGTCCCGTGACACATGGATCACGGGACGCGCTCCTGGGTCAGGTCCTAGTAACGCACGGGCAGGCTCAGCAGGCCGCGGGTGCGCATCGACGGCCGCCACCGCAGGGCGTCCGGCGGAACGTCGAGGGCCAGTCGGGGGAAGCGTTCGAGGAGTACGGCGAGGGCGATCTCGGTCTCCGTCCGGGCCAGGGGCGCGCCGACGCAGTAGTGGATGCCGTGGCCGAGGGCGAGGTGTCCGGTGGCGTCGCGGTCCAGGTCGAGCCGGTCGGGTTCGCTGAAGCGGCGCGGGTCGCGGTGGGCGGCGGCCAGGGACAGCAGGACGGTCTCGCCCGCCGGGACGGTGACTCCGCCGATGACGACGTCCTCGGTGGGGAAACGGCGGATGGCCAGCGGCACGGGACCGTCGTAGCGGGCCAGTTCCTCGACCGCCGGACCCAACCGGCCGGGGTCGGCGCGGAGTTCGGCGAGCCGGCCGGGGTGGCGGAGCAGGGCCAGGGTGGCGTTGCCGATGAGGTGGACGGTGTTCTCGTATCCCGCGATCAGGATGAGGAAGGCGAGGGACATCAACTCGTCCTCGCTCAGCCGGTCCTCCTCGTCGCGTACGGCGATCAGGGCGGAGAGCAGGTCGTCGGCGGGAGCGGCCCGCTTGTCGGTGAGCAGCCGGGTGAAGTAGGCCAGCAGGCCCCGGACGGCCTCCTTCGCCCGGTCCGGCCGCGCCGGGTCCGGAACCACGAGGGCGTCGGTCCAGGACCGGAAGTCCAGCCGGTCGTCCTCGGCCACGCCCAGCAGGTCGCAGATCACGGCGATGGGCAACGGCGCGGCGTACGAGGCGATCAGGTCGGCGCGGCCGTCCGCGGCGATGGCGTCGAGCAGGGAGTGGGCGGTCTTCCGGATGGGTTCGCGCAGCAGTGCGGTACGTCGCGGGGTGAACGCCCGGGACACCAGGCGTCGGATACGGGTGTGGTCCGGGGGGTCCATGTTGAGCAGGTTGGCGTCCAGCGCCGGCGGCAGCGCGAGCCCGCGGTAGCCGCCGGGCTTCGCGTTGCGCTTGTCGAGCGAGAGCCGGGGGTCGGCGAGGGCCTGCCGTACGTCGTCGTAGCGCGTCACGAGCCAGGCCGGTAACCCGTCCGTACCGGTGAAGCGATGAACCGGCCCCGCCTCACGAAGCCGCCCGTACGTCGCGTACGGGTCCGCGACCAGCTCGGCGAGGTCGACCAGGGGCGGGTTGCCGGGTGTTGTGGTGGACATGAGCTCCACCCTAGGACGATGAGTACCGACTACTCACGCCGTGCCGGGGCGGCACGGGCAGAGTCTCTCCCAGGACATACCGGCCACGAACTCATGGGGGAAAGCATGCGCAAACGGATCCTGTTCGCTGTCCTGGGGGCCTCGTCCGCCATCGGTCTGGTGACCGCCGGTACCGCGTCCGCCGGCGGTACCGACACCGCCTCGGCCGCACCGCGTGTGGTCGACGTGACGTCGGTGTCGCAGATCCCGACCGCGCAGGACGGCGCGAAGGACGGCGCCGGCGGCCAGGTGGGGATCAACGCGATCTACCGGCTGACGATGACCAACAACGAGGGCGGCCAGTGTCTGGACGGGGACGCGGACACCATCGGAACCAACGGCACCCAGGTGCAGTTGTGGGGCTGCCACGGCGGAACCAACCAGACCTGGCTCTGGGCGCCCGCGGCCGGGAAGCCGGTCGGCTACTACACGATCCAGAACTCCCGCGGCAACCAGTGCCTGGACGGTGACCTCACCGCCATCCCGGCCAACGGCGCCAAGGCCCAGCTCTGGGCCTGCAACGGCTGGAACAACCAGACCTGGGTCTGGCACGGGGCCACGCTGACCAATCTTGAGGGCGGCCAGTGCCTGGACGGCGACCTCACCGCCATCCCGGCCAACGGCGCCAAGGCCCAGCTCTGGGCCTGCAACGGCTGGAACAACCAGAACTGGACGCTTCACTAGTATCCCGATCAAGTATTCCGGGCACAGAACCGGGCCGCACCCGACCATCGGGTGCGGCCCGGCTCTGTGTTGCGGGCCCCCATACCCGGTGCGACCGTGTACGAGGGGGCGCCGCCGACGGCCCGCCAAGGGCCGGCCTTGCAGGTGACGGCGGTAAGCGTCGATACGACCGCATCGCGTCCCACCCTTCCGTGGCGCCTGCCACTCCGTCGTTTCGACGCGCGTCCGGCAACCGGGGGAAAGCGCACAGAAAGCGGGAAATTCAATGGCGAACGGTCCCATGGACAGGCGTGCCTTCGGCGAGCACCCCAATCGGCCCGGCGGCCCCCCCGCGGGCCAGGGCGCGGAGTACACCGGCCGGTACGTGATCCTGCTCGACCCGAGCAACCAGGAGAGCGGGTTGAACGCGCTGCGTTCCGCCGCCGACATCGCGCCCGTGGAGCGGGTCCGAGGAGCCGAGTCCGCGAACGTGGCCGGCCTCCTCGATCGCCCGGACGTCTCGGTGCACTTCGAGAACCTCGCCGCCGCCGTTGTGGAAGTGCGGCCCGAGCAGCGGCACGCGCTGGTGACCACGGCCGAGGCGGAGAACTCGATCCTCGCGGCGGAGCCGGAGCGCATCGTCTATGCCTCGCAGATCATGGCCCCGGACCGGGCGCCGACCGCGTTCCTGCCGTCCTACCGCAGTGACGAGGAAGTGGTCGCCCGGCTGAGCAAGGCCGAAGCCGCCACGTTCCAGGGCCCGGCCTGGGACGAGCAGAAGGCGACCTGGGGCCTCCAGGCGATCAGGGCCAACATCTCCGGCATGACCGGACGCGGTGTGAAGATCGCCGTTCTCGACACCGGTGTGGACACCGACCACCCGGACCTGGTCGGGTGCATCGAGGAGACGGCCTCCTTCGTGCTCGGTGAGAGCGTCGAGGACGTCTTCGGCCACGGCACGCACTGCATCGGCACCACCGCCGGTCCGGCCAAACCCCAGCAGGGGCCCCGCTACGGCGTGGCACCCGAGGCGCGGGTACTCGCCGGAAAGGTGCTCGGCAACAACGGCAGGGGCACGGACGGCCAGATCCTGGCCGGCATGGACTGGGCGGTCGCCCGTGGCGCACGGGTGATCTCCATGTCGCTCGGCGCTCCCGTCCAGCCGGGTGAGCTCTTCCCGCAGACGTACGAGATCGTGGCCCTGCGTGCGCTCGAACGCGGGACAGTGATCGTCGCCGCGGCGGGCAACGAAGCTGATCGGCCAGGGTTCGTCCCGCCCGTCGGCCGGCCCGCCAACTGCCCCTCCATCCTCGCGGTGGGCGCGCTCGACAGGGGCCTGAGGACGGCGGTCTTCTCCTGCGGAGGCATCAACGGCCAGGGCGGCGAGGTCGACATCGCCGCGCCGGGCGTCGACGTGCACTCGTCCGTTCCGGGCGGTGGGTACGCCCGGTTCATGGGCACGAGCATGGCCACGCCGCACGTCGCGGGTGTCCTCGCGCTGCTCGCCCAGGCGAACCCGGACGCTTCCGCGGCGGAACTGAGGGCCACTCTGCTGGCCGGCGCGTTCCCGCTGCCGCAGCCCGCCAGGGACGTCGGCGCGGGTCTGGTCCAGGCCCCGTGAGCAAGCCGTCCCAGGCACCGGTCGGGGTCATCCTCGCGGTCGACCCCGACCGGTTCGCGGAGGTGGTCGAGGCCCTGCGAGGGGCCGGGCTGACCGTCACGGGCGAGCAGCCGATGCTCGGCACCCTGTCCGGCACCGTCGCCGAGGACCGGATCCCGGCCCTCGAGGCGGTCGCCGGCGTCGAAGCCGTGGACCTCGACCGCACTATCCACCTCCCCCCGCCCGACTCCCCGATCCAGTGAGCGGGTTCGAGGTGCAGGGCAACCACGGTTCCCATAATGTGGTAATAGGAGTGTTTTCGTGGTGTTTTCTCCCCATTCGGGGGTTCGGCGGTAGTTCCTGTCACCGCAAGTCACCGCACCGTCAGGAGACATGATGGCCTCCCAGAAAGCCGGCCCCCGCGCTGCCTCGGTCTACGCACTCGCCGGCATCCGGCTCTTCAACGGGGCCGCCGGACTGCTCGCACCCGACCTGCTCATCCGGCGCCTCGACCCCGATCGCCGGCCGCCCAGCCCGGCGGCCGTGTACGCCTTCCGGCTCTTCGGGATCCGTACGATCCTGCTCGGCCTCGATCTGCTGACCAACCGCGACGAGCGGTTGCGGGCGGACCTGCGCGACGGCGTCCTGATCCACGGCAGTGACACCGCGACGGCGGCCACGCTGGGCCTGAGCGGCCGGCTTCCCCCGCGAACCGCGGCGCTGACCACGCTCATCTCGGCCGCCAACACGGTCCTGGCCGCCACCTCGCTCGCCAACTCGGCGAAGGGGAAAGGGAAGGGGAAGCGGAAGTGACGGACGAGCCCGGTGCCGTCCCCCCTGCCGAGACGGGCTTCGACTACGTCGTCGTCGGCGCCGGGGCGGGAGGCGGACCGCTGGCGGCCAACCTCGCCGCCGCGGGCATGCGCACCCTGCTGCTCGACGCGGGAGGCGCCACGGAGAACGACAACTACCTGGTGCCGGCCTTCCACGCGGACGCCTCCGAGGACCCCGTCCAGTGCTGGAACTACTTCGTACGGCACTACGCCGACGAGCGGCAGCAGCAGCGCGACAGCAAACTCGTCCCGGACCGGGGCGTCCTCTACCCGCGTGCCGGGACGGTCGGCGGCTGTACCGCGCACCACGCGCTGATCACCGTCTATCCGTACAACCGCGACTGGGACGCGATCGCGGAGGAGACCGGCGACGCGACGTGGCACAGCACCGCCATGCGCCGGTACTTCGAGCGGCTGGAACGCTGCACCTACCGGCCCAGGCCCAAGGATCCGCCCGCCAACCCGCTGCTGGCCGCGCTCTTCGGCACCCTGCTGAAGGTGCTGCCCTTCGCGGGCGCCCGGTACCGCAACGACGCACGCCACGGATTCGACGGCTGGCTGCCGACCGCCCTCGCCGACCCCGAACTGGCCGTCCAGGACAAGCAGTTGCTGAAGGTGATCCTCTCGGCCGCGGAGGACGCGCTGGCCGACTTCCTGGACCGGCCGCTGTCCCCGCTGGAGGGGCTGGGCTCCTTCGTCGACCCCAACGACTGGCGGGCGCAGACGCGTGCCCTGCAGGGGCTGTGGCAGATCCCCCTCTCCACGGCGAACGGACAGCGCAGCGCCGTACGCGAGCGGGTGCGGGCCGTACAGCGAAGCCATCCGGGCAGTCTGGTGGTCCGTACGCACGCGCTGGCGACCCGGGTCGTGCTGGACGCCGACGGAGCCGCGACCGGCGTCGAATACCTGGAAGGGGCGCACGCCTACCGGGCCGACCCCGCGAGCCGGCCGGACACCGGGCCGCCGGCCCTGCGCAGGGTGCTGGTCTCCCGTGAGGTGATCCTGGCCGCGGGCGCCTTCAACACGCCCCAGCTGCTGATGCTTTCGGGCATCGGACCGCGTGAGGAGCTGCAGCGGCACGGCATCCCCGTACGGGTAGACCTCCAGGGCGTGGGCGCGAATCTGCAGGACCGGTACGAGGTCGGCGTGGTCAGCCGGATGGACCGCGAGTTCCCGGTCCTGAAGGACTGCGACTTCCACGCGCCGCGGACCGGGACGGAACCGGACCGCTGCTACCAGGCCTGGCGGCGCGGCGAAGGCCTGTACACGACCAACGGCGCCGTCCTCGGCCTCACCCGCAAGTCCCGTCCGGAGCTGGACGCACCCGATCTGTTCATCTTCGGCGGCCCCTTCGACTTCCGCGGCTACTACCCCGGTTACTCGCTCGACCTGACACGCCATCAGGACCGCTTCACCTGGGCGATCCTCAAGAGCCGCACCCACAACACCGGGGGCCGGGTGCGGCTGCGCTCCACCGACCCCCGTGACACCCCGCTGGTGAACTTCCACTACTTCGGGGAGGGCACGGACAAGGACGGCTCCGATCTCGAAGCCATGGCCGGTGCCGTCGAGTTCGTGCGCGGGATGAACCGCCGGGCCGGCTCCGTGATCCGGGAGGAGCTGTGGCCGGGCAAGGAGATCGTCGGCCGCGACGACGTCCGGCGTTTCGTGCAGGACGAGGCCTGGGGCCACCACGCGTCCTGCACCTGCCGGATGGGACGGCCGGACGACCCCGCTGCCGTCGTCGACAGCGAGTTCCGGGTGCGCGGCGTGGACCGCCTGCGGATCGTCGACGCCTCGGTCTTCCCCCGCATTCCCGGATTCTTCGTCGCCGCCCCCATCTACATGATCAGCGAGAAGGCGAGCGACGTGATCCTCGCAACCACCCAAGGAGGACCGCGATGAGGAAACAACGACGCGAATCACGACGTTCCGCGGCCGGATACCGTACGTCGCTGTTCTGGCGGATCGTCACCGCCGGCGCCGAAGCGGTGGACCGGCGCGTCGGCTGGGACAAATTGCCCGTCCTGCCCGGCCTGCTGACGCTCCTCGGACTGCGCGTCAAGCTCCGGCAGAAGAACCTCCACGACACCGGCCGGCTGCCCTCGGTCAATCTGCCCGATCCCGCGCCCCCCTCCGAGAAGCACAAGGTCAACCGGACCGCCGACGGCAGCCACAACGACCTCGACGAGCCTCGCATGGGCATGGCGGGCACCCGCTTCGGCCGGAACATCCCGCTGGACAGGATCGCACCGGCCACACCCGAGGACGTCCTGTCCACGCCGAACCCGCGCGAGGTCAGCCGCGCCGTGCTCACCCGCGACGAACTCGTCCCCGCCGAATCGGTCAACTCCCTGGTCGCGGCCTGGCTTCAGTTCATGGTCCGCGACTGGTTCAGCCACGGGACCAGCCCCACGGAACAGCCCTGGGAAGTACCCCTGATGGACGACGACCCGTGGCCGGAACACCCCATGCGGATCATGCGGACACCGGACGACCCGACCCGCGACCCACAGGCTCCCGCCGGGACGCCCGACACCCGCGTCAACGTGTCCTCCCACTGGTGGGACGCGTCGCAGATCTACGGGACGAACGAGTCCGAGCAGCGCCTGATGCGCGCCGGTGAGCTGGGCAAGCTGCACCTGTGGGACGACGAGCAGTCCCCGATCCCCTCGGACCCCTCACGGGACCCCTCGCAGATCCCCGGCTTCTGGCTGGGCCTCGCCATGATGCACGACCTGTTCGCCCGTGAGCACAACGCGATCTGCGACCACCTGCACGGCGCGTACCCGTCCTGGAACGACGAGGAGCTCTTCCAGCGCGCCCGGCTCGTCAACGCCGCGCTCCTCGCCAAGATCCACACCGTGGAGTGGACACCGGCCGTGATCAGCCACCCCACCACCGTCAAGGCGCTGCGCGCCAACTGGTGGGGCGTCGCGGGCGAGCGCGTCCACAACCTCTTCGGCCGGATCAGCGACAGCGAGGTCCTCAGCGGCATCCCCGGCGCCGAAACGGACCACTACGGCGTCCCGTACTCCCTCACCGAGGAGTTCGTGGCCGTCTACCGCATGCATCCGCTCATCCGCGACGAGTGGCATCTGCGCTCCGCCGACGACGACACGAGCCTGCGTCACTGCACCCTCCGCGACATCTCGGGCCCCGGGGCGCTGAAGGTCCTGGAGACCACCGAGATGACCGATCTGCTCTACAGCTTCGGCACGCTCCACCCCGGGCTGGTCACCCTGCACAACTTCCCCAGGTTCCTTCAGGAGTTCGAGCGCCCGGACGGGCAGCTGCAGGACCTCGCCGCCACCGACATCCTGCGCTCCCGGGAGCTGGGCGTCCCCCGCTACAACGAGTTCCGGCGGCTGCTGCGGCTGAAGCCCGCGGCGAACTTCCTGGAGCTGACGGAGAACCGGGCGTTGGCCGAGGAGATCCAGTGGCTCTACGACGGCGACATCGAGAAGGTCGACCTCATGGTCGGCCTGTACGCGGAGAAGCTGCCGGCCGGATTCGCCTTCAGCGACACGGCGTTCCGCATCTTCATCCTGATGGCCTCACGCCGGCTGAACAGCGACCGCTTCTTCACCGAGTACTACACCCCCGAGGTGTACTCCAAGGCCGGTATGGCCTGGATCGACGACAACTCCATGATCACGGTGCTGCTGCGCCACCACCCGGAGCTGCGTACGGCTCTCACGGGGCTGACGAACGCCTTCGTGCCGTGGAACACAGCCGGAAGGACGGTGACCTGACATGGCAGCCACGGACAGGTCCCAGGACGAACGGGAGCGCCAGGTCGCGGCGGCCGCCGCACGGTACGGAGAGACCGGCGACGAGCGGCGGGCCGTCGAGCGGCGGCAGGACGCCGGGGTCGCCTTCCCGGACTCGGAGGAGGCGCTCGCGGCGCGCGCGGCCCGGCTGCTCGACCGGCAGGCGGTGCCCGCCGCCATGGCGGTGGAGGCGGTCCGGGCGGAACCGATGGAGGCGACCGCCGCGTACGAACGCATCCTCGGGGTGTCCAGGGACCTTCAGGCATGGAGCTTCCTGCCGCGCGGCGCCCGGGCGGCCCGCACCGTCGCCCGGATCTCGGTGCGGGAGAACGGCCGTGAGCTGCCCGTCGGCACCGGCTTCCTGGTCTCGCCGAGCCTGCTGCTGACCAACCATCACGTGCTCCCCGACGCCGAGGCCGCCCGGCAGAGCTTCGTGGAGTTCGACGCCCAGGTCACCGTCGACAACACGGCCCAGCCGCCGACGCGGCTTGAGCTCGACCCGGACGGGTTCTTCGCGGCGGACCAACGCCTCGACTTCGCCCTGGTGCGGGTCGCCCCCGGCCCGGACCAGCGGCCCCCGGGCGAGACGTTCGGCTGGAACCGGCTCAGCGCCCAGAAGGGAAAGCTGGTCATCGGCGAGCCGGTCAACGTCATCGGGCATCCGATGGGGCGTCTGAAGGAGATCGCCGTACGCGACAACATGCTCCAGGTGCGCCTCGACGACTTCCTCCACTACAAGACGGACACCGAGCCGGGGAACTCGGGCTCTCCCGTCTTCAACGACCAGTGGGAGGTCGTCGCGCTCCACCACAGCGGGGTGCCCAGGACCGACGAACAGGGCCGCGTCCTGCGCGGTGACGGACAGGTCTGGCAGCCCGGTGACGGCGACGACGCCATCGACTGGGTGTCCAACGAGGGCGTCCGCATCAGCTCCATCCTGAAGCACCTCGCCGCCCTGCCCCTGTCCTCCCGGCAGCAGGCGCTGCTGGCCGAGATGGGCCCGGAGTCGGCGCTGGGCGTCGCGGCGGCCGCCGAGGTTCCGGTGGCGGCTCCGGCTCCCGCCGTCGCGGCGGCGCCCCCGGCCGTCGAAAAGGTCACCGCGCGGGTGGGCCTGCGCGCCCGGGACGGCGCGTTCGGCGGCAGACGGCACCTGGTCTTCCTGCACGGTCGCTCGCAGGAAGGCAAGGAGCCCGAGAACCTGCGTCGCGAATGGGCGGCCGGACTCAACCAGGGGCTCGTCCGCGCCGGGCTCGCTCCGGTCGACCCGGCGGACGTCTGGTTCCCCTACTACGGAGACCGGCTGGTGCAGGCCCTGACCGCGCACGAGGCCGTCCCCCACCTCACCGAGGCGCCGGCCGCCAGGGCGGCGGAGGCGGTCGCACCCACCACCCCCACCGCCCGCGCGGTGTACGAGGAGATCATCGGCGAGGCGGCCACGAAGTGGGACATGCCGCACGAGAGCCAGCTGGCCACCGAACGGATCGGCCTGGGTGACGTGGTCGGGTCCCTGGGGAAGCGGCTGAGCTGGCTGGCCGCCAGGAGCGACCTCGACGCCTGGGCCATCGCGCTCGTCTTCCGTGACGTCGCCGCGTACCTCGACGACCGGCGTATCCGGGACGAGGTCCTGGACTGCGTGCTCGAGACGATGCCGGACGCGGGGGAAGTGGTGCTCGTCAGCCACAGCCTCGGCACGGTCGTCGGCCTGGATCTCACCACCCGGCTGCCGCACGGGGTGGACCTCGTCCATCTGACCACGGCGGGCAGTCCGCTCGGCCTGGACAGCGTGTACAGCAGGCTGCTCGTCGGCGGGCCGAAGCGGCCGAACATCGTGGCGGACTGGCTCAACGTCTGGTGCCCGACCGACGGGGTGGCCATCGGATGCCCGCTGGGCGACGACTGGGCGGACGGACTGTCCGACCTCGCCGTCGTCAACGCCCGCGACCGGGCGCACAGCATCGTCGAGTACCTCTCCCACGCCAAGGTCGCCGGCTCGATCGGCAGCCACCTCACCGACTGAACCCGACACGCACCAGGGCCGGTCCCGTCGTGACGGGGCCGGCCCGCCGGATCGGCTGATCACCCTCACGGCATGACGACCACAGCCTTGCCGCGGGCATGTCCCCGCTCCACATGGCGCACGCCCTCGGCCGTGTCGGCCAGGGGGTAGGTCCGGTCGACGACCGGGATGAGCCGGCCGGCCTCGATGAGCGCGGTGACGGCGAGCAGGTCCTCCTGGGTCGGCCCGGCCGGGGGCGACGGGAGGATCGGGCGGAGCCGCTGCCGGACGAACGCGTTGACCGCGCCCAGTTGCAGCAGGGAGCCCATCGCCCCGAACACCCGGCCGGGCGAGCCGCCGCCGTTGGCCACCAGGGTCCCCGTCGGGGTGAGCGCCCGGCGCAGCCGGCTCAGCGGGCGGTTGCCCACGTTGTCCAGGATCACGTCGTAGTGCGCGCGCCGGTCGGTGAAGTCCTCCCGGGTGTAGTCGACGACATGCGCGGCGCCCAGTGAGCGCACCAGGTCGGCGTTGTCGGCGCTGCAGACGCCGGTGACCTCCGCGTCCAGGGCCGCGGCGATCTGTACGGCGAAGGTGCCCACGCCCCCGCCCGCCCCGTTGACCAGCACACGTTGCCCGGCCTGTGTCCGTCCCACGGTCCGGATGCCGCGCAGGGCGGTCACCGCACCCACCGGTACCGCCGCGGCCTGCTCGAACGTCAGGCTCGCGGGCTTGGGCACCAGCAGGTCCGCGGTGGTGCGCGCGTACTCGGCGAAGGAGCCCGGGCAGAAGCCCAGTACCTCGTCACCAGCCTTGAGCCCTCGTACGCCGGCGCCGACCGCCGCCACCTGCCCGGCCGCGTCGATCCCGGCCACCCGGGACTTCGGCCGGGTCAGCCCCACGCCTGCCAGCCGCGCCACGAACGGGTCGCCGCGCAGCATGTGCCAGTCGTAGGGGTTGAGCGCGGCGGCCCGCACCCGTACCAGCACCTGACCGGCCCCGGCCTCGGGCCGCTCGGTGTCCGCAAGCCGCAGGACCTCCGGCGGGCCGAACCGCTCCTGGACGATCGCCTTCATCGGGTCTCCCCCGTCACCTCGTGACGATTCGAGGTGTACGGCGTACACCTCACTGAGGGCAAGGTAGGTGTACGCCGTACACCCGTCAAGGGGTGCCGCCGGAGGCCTTCGTGGGTGGGTCAGGCCGCGCGCAGCAGCCGGTCGAGGCCGTCCAGCGTCAGGTCCAGAGCGAACTCGAACTCGAGCTGGTCGTCGCAGCCCGAGCCGACGACGGAATCCGGGTCGTGGGCGACCGCCATGGCCAGTGCGGTGATGTGGGGGTAGCGCACGGCCATCTCCTCGGGCGGCATCGCGTCCGGATCCGGCGCACGGTCGGAGGCGTCCTCGAACAGTTCCTGGGAGAAGCCCAGCAGACGGCTGCCCATGACGTGCATCGCATGATGGACCAGGTCGATCGAGAACCCCCCGGCCCGGAAGATCCCGATCATCGAGTCCAGGTACTCCATGACCGCGGGCGTCGGGGTGACCCGTGCCTTCATCCGCGACTCGATGACCTCGGGCGCCCACGGGTGGCGCAGCAGCATGCGGCGGGCCGACAGCACCCGCCCGCGCACGACGGTCTTCCAGTCGGTGCCGCCGGCCGGCGGGTCGATCTCACCGACGAGGACGTCGATCATGCCGTCCAGCAACTCGTTCTTGTTGGCCACGTGCTTGTACAGCGCCATGGGCACGACGCCGAGCGCCTGCGCGATCTTGCGCATGCTCAGCGCCTCGACCCCGCCTTCGTCGGCCAGCGCGACGGCGGCGCCCAGAACCCGCCCCCTGCTCAAGGGCGCGCGAGGCTGCGCGGCGGAGCCGGCCTGCATGGATGTCTCCACAATCCCCTCTCGTACGGGCAAGGCCCGGAGCCGACCGTCCTCCCCCTCGACGAAGGTACAACGTCCGGCCGACCGCAGCGGGACAGCCCGTTCACGCCCCGTACGTGGTAATTCCCTGTGTTCCTTCCCTCTTCACCCCCTTCCTCCCTGCATCGTCGACCCGTGAAGCGCCCCCACCTCATCGCCCCCTTCCTGGTCTCCGCCCTGCTCCTGCCCCTCCCCCCGGCCCACTCCGCGCCCCGCTCCCCCGGCGACGGATGCACGGCACCGGGGTGGGCCCCGACCGCCACCCGGATCGACGCCAAGGACCCCCACCACCCGTACGTCGGCAACGGCTACCTCGCCACCCGGGTCCCGCCCACCGGCACCGGATACGCGGCCACCGGGGAGAAGACCGGCTGGCCGCTGTACACCCCGCGCTACGACGGCGCCTTCGTCTCCGGGCTCTACGCCCGCGGTCCCGGGAACACCGCAGGGCGCGACGCCCTCGCCGCACTCCCCAGCTGGACCGGGCTCGAGGTGACGGCCGGCGGCGAGACCTACGGCGCCCGCAGCCGGGTCGGCCGGTACCGGCAGACGCTCTCCCTGCGCTGCGGCCACCTCCGTACCAGCCTCACCTGGACCGGCTCCGACGGCCGCCGCACGGACCTCACGTACGACGTCCTCACCTCCCGGGACGACCCGCACACCGGAGCCGTACGGCTGCGCGTCACCCCGCACTGGAACGGCAGGCTCACCCTCACCGACCGCATCGACGGCCGCGGCGCCCGCCGTGTCGCGCAGACCGCCGCGGGCTCCGTCGGGGCGCGGACGATCGGCGTGGCGTTCCGGACCGACGGCACCGGGACCGACGGCGCGGTCGCGTCCACGTTCGAGGCGCCGGACGGACATCACCCGCAACACGGCCGTACGGAAGGTGATCTGAGTGTCCGTCAGGCCGTCAGCGTGCCCGTGCGCTCCGGGCGTACCTACACCGCCACGAAGTACGTCGGCGTCGACACCGCCCTCACCTCCCGCGACCCCCGCACCGCCGCCCGCGCCGCCGCACTCCGGGCCGCCCGGCGCGGATGGGCGGCGCTGCTCCGCTCGCACCAGCACGCCTGGCGTGCCCTGTGGGAGGCCGACATCGAGGTGCCCGGCCACCGCGACCTGCAGCTCTGGGTGCGCTCGGCGCAGTACGGTCTGCTGTCGTCGCTGCGTGCGGGCGCCCGGGACAGCATCGCCCCGACCGGGCTGACCAGCGACAACTACGCGGGCATGATCTTCTGGGACGCGGAGACCTGGATGTTCCCGGCGCTGCTCGCCACCCGCCCCGAACTGGCCCGCCCGGTCCTTGAGTACCGGCACCGCACCCGCCGGGCCGCCGCCGAGAACGCCGCGAAGACCGCCGTGAAGGGGCTGTTCTACCCCTGGACGAGCGCGAGCCGCGGCCGGCTGTGGAGCGAGTGCCAGAGCTGGCGGCCGCCGCACTGCGTCACCCAGAACCACCTCCAGGGCGACATCGCGCTCGCCGCCTGGCAGTACTACCTGTCCACCGGTGACCGGACATGGCTGCGGGAGCGGGGCCTGCCGCTGCTCGACGGGCTTGCCCGGTACTGGACTTCGCGGGTCACCGCGAACGCCGACGGCTCCTACTCCATCAAGGAGGTGGCCGGTCCCGACGAGTACAGCAACGGCGTCACCGACGGCGCCTACACCAATGCCGTCGCCGCCACCGCGCTACGCGCCGCCGCCGACGCCGCCCGCGTACTGGGCCGCCCCGCACCGGCCGACTGGCGGCGCATCGCCGGACGGCTGCGCATCCCGTACGACGCCCGGCGCAAGGTATTCCTCCAGTACGACGGCTACGACGGCTCCCCGATCAAGCAGGCCGACACCGTGCTGCTCGTCTACCCGCTGGAGTGGCCCATGCCGGACGGCGCCGCGGCGGCCACACTCGACCACTACACCGCGCGCACCGATCCGGACGGTCCGGCCATGACCGACTCGGTGCACGCGATCGACGCCGCCGCGATCGGCGAGCCGGGCTGCAGCGCGTACACCTTCCTGCGGCGCGCCTACCAGCCCTTCACGCGGGGCCCGTTCGCGCTGTTCTCGGAGTCGCGCGGCGAGAAGGCGGGCGCCGCCGACCCCCTCGCGGGCTCCCCCGCCCAGGACTTCCTCACCGGCAAGGGCGGCTTCCTCCAGGTCTTCACCCACGGCCTGACGGGTCTGCGGCTGCGCGCCGACGCCCTGCGCCTCGACCCGACGCTCCCACCCCAGCTCGCGGACGGAGTGCGCCTGTCGGGGCTGCGGTGGCGCGGGCGGACGTACGACATCGCGATCGGCCCCGAGACCACCACGGTCCGGCTGCGCTCGGGCGCCCCGATCCCCCTGGACACCCCCGAGGGCCGCTACACGCTCTCCGGGACGGTCACCCTCAAGACCCGCCGCCCCGACCTCACCCCCACCCCCGACCTGGCCCGCTGCCGTCCGGCCACGGCGACCTCGGCCGAGCCGGGGCTGTACCCGGAGGCGGCCGTGGACGGCAGCCCGGCCACCGCCTGGTCCCCCGCCGCCGAGCGCGCCGCCCTCACCGTCGACCTGGGACGCCGGGTGCGCGTCGGCACGGTCCGGCCGGCCTGGCGGAAGCGGCCGGCGTCGTCCACCGTCGAGGTCTCGGCGGACGGCCGGACCTGGCACCGGGCGGACGGCGGCGCGGTCCGGTACGTGCGGGTGAGCGTGCGCGGTGAGGCGGTGGCGCTGGCCGGACTGGACGTACGGAGGTGACGGCCGGGACCGGCCCCGTCTCGCCGACCCGGGTCAATGTGGCGCTCGTTGCCATACCTTGGGCATATGGCGCTGCATCACCACAGTGACCGTCCGTGGCGCGTGAGGGTGGACGACGAGGAAGGCGCACCCTGTGGCGCCGGAGTGCTGCTGGACGACCGGCATGTGCTCACCTGCGCCCATGTGGTCCGGTACGCCGGAGCGGCACCCGGGGGGACCACGTCCCGGGTGCGGATCAGCAGTGTGGCGTGCCGCCCGGAGTGGACCCGCACCGCGCACGTGGCCCCCGGCACATGGGTGCACGGCCACGGCACGCAGCGCGGCGACGTGGCGCTGCTCGAACTCGACGAGCCGGCCGGCTGCGGCACCCGGACCACGCTGTGGAAGGCACCCATCTCCGGCGGCACGGTCCAGGTGTACGGCTTTCCGCACGACGAACCGTTCGGCATGGGGGCGGACGCGCGGCTGGCGGGATCCGGACACCGGCAGGGCGAGTGGGGCCTGCTGAAGCGGATGCGCGAGGGCGACCCGTGGATCGAGCGGGGGTACTCGGGCGCCGGGGCGGTGGCGGTCGGCGGCGAGTTCGACGGCCGCGTCATCGGCATCGTGGTGGCCGAGTACGTGGGCGCCGACGCGAAGGCGGCCTGGATGCTGCCGACCGAGACGATACTGACGTATCTGCCCCGGATCGAGGAGTTCACCGGCGGTGACCGCAATGACGAACTGGGGCCCTCGTACGGCGAGTTGCCCGGGGACGGGGATGTGCTGGGCGACCCGCTGCGGCTCGCGCTGACGCAGGAGCTCACCCGGCTGCTCGACAGCGGCTGGTCCGGCACCGTCGTCGTCGGCACCGGCGGCACGACCGCCGTGGGCGACTCCTGGCTCGTCCGTCTGGTGCGGACGGCCGATCCGGCGGCCCGGGCCACCGTCACCGACGCCGAGCTCACCGGCGCCCCCGGGGACACCGTCCTCGGGCTCGGCACCATCGACGCCGCCTACGACGCGCGCGGCAGGTCGGTCGCCGACGTCAGCGGCTACCTCACGGGCCGGTTCGGACTCCCCGGCGGGAACACCCACGAGGTGCGGCGGCAACTGCTGCGCCGCACGCCGCCCGCCTGTCTGGTGGTGGGCGGCGTCGACCGGGCCCAGGACCCGGAGGCCCTCGTGCGGGAGCTGCTGGGGCAGTTGGCCGCCCGCGCCCGGTCGCGCGGCGTCCGTCTCGTCCTCGGCTTCGAGGGCGTGCCACCGGCAGGCCTCGCCTACGACGTCTCCCTCGACCCCGAACCGCTGAGCGGGGAGGCCGCCCGGGGCGTGACCGCCGTCGAGGTCCACAGGGCCGTCGGACTGCTCGCGGCGGAGGAGGACGCCGCGTCCGCGCTGCAACAGGAGTGGGGCGTACGGTTCTTCGCCGCGCCCCGGCTGCCGCCCCGGGCCGCGCCCCGGCTACGGGTCCGGCTGGCCGTGGCCCGGGCGACGGAACCCAACCCCGAACTCGCCGCGATCCACGACCGGGCCGACGACGCACGCGCCGCACTGGCCCGGTTCGACCACGACCTGCGCCGGCTGATCGCCGCTCACGAGGATCTCACCGCCGGCCTGGAGCTGCACCGTGTCCGGGCCGCGCGGTACTTCGGCGTCGAGGACCGGCGGCTCGCCGAGCGGCACGCCCCGGCCGCCCGCGCGCTGGGGACCGAGCCAATCGACCTCGGGGCCGCCCGCACGCTGGTCAGGCACTACATCGACGAGGTCAACCGACGGTTCGAGGAAAGGTGACACGCGGGGATGAGCCGTCAGATGTGCAACCGCCCCGGCTGCGGGCGCGGCGCGATCGACGAACAGGGCTTCTGCGAGGTGTGCGACCGGCAGCCGCTGCCGGTCGCACACGTCACCGTGTCGGCGGCCCGCGCCCCGGAACCGGAACCGGAACCGGAACCTGAGCCGGAGCAGCAACGGCCGGCGCGGGGCGGGGCGGGCGTCGGCGTCGCGCACGTACGCCCGGACCCCTGGTACGGCCTCGGCCTGGTCGACTCCGACCAGGCCCCGGAGGCCCCGGACGTACCGCTGGGCTCGTCGGACCCGGTCGCCGAGGCGCACCGCTTCTGCGCCGCCCCGTCCTGCGGGCAGCCGGTCGGCCGCGGCCACGACGGCGAGCCGGGCCGCACCGCCGGCTACTGCCCGCACTGCGGCACCCACTTCGACTTCGCCCAGCCCGACGGCCTCACCATCGCCGGCCGCTATGACGTCGCACGCGTCCTCGGCTCGGGGGCGTACGGCGCCGCCTACCTCGCCCACGACCGCAATCTCGCGACCCACGTCGTCCTCAAGGCCCTGAACAAGTCGGTCGCCAAGACCGCCCGGCACGAACGGGACGTCCTGGTCGGGCTCCGGCACGACAGCATCGTCCGCATCCTGGGCTACGAGCACGAAGGGCCGCACCTCGTCCTCGAATACGTGCCGGGCGAACCGCTCTCGGCCCGCGACGGCGACCGCCTCGAAACGCTCCTCGCGCACGGTGTCCGCGTCCTCCAGGCGCTCGACTACCTGCACGCCCGGGGCCTGCTGCACTGCGACGTCAAACCGCTGAACATCATCCGCTTCCGGGAGGAGGGCCCGGCGGGCGCACTCGACCGGGTGCGGCTCATCGACTTCGGCGCGGTGCGCAGCCACACGAAGGACACCGGCCCGGTCGTGGCGTACACAAGGGCGTACGCACCGCCGGAGACCGATCCGGAACATCTGCGCCCCACCCCCGGCTTCGACCTCTACGGACTGGGCATGACCCTGCGCGAGATCTGCCGCTCCCGCTGGACGGACCGCTCCGCACCGGGCGTCGACTCGCTCCATCTGCTGCTGGACCGTGCCACCGACCCGGAGCGGCCGTGGTGGCGGTTCGTGTCGGCACGGCAGTTCGCGGAGCAGCTCAGCGGTGTCATCCGGCAGGTGGTGGCGGCCCCGCCGACGCGTCGTCAGGTGGCCCGGCCCTCCGCCCTGTTCGGCTCGGTGCCCGAACCGCTGCACGGCGGCCTCGGCGCGGCCCGGCCCCTTGCCCACTGGGTCGAGGCGCAGCCGGACGAGGAAGCGCTGCTGAGGATGCCCGCGCCGTTCTCCTCACCGCAGCCCGGCGACGTCGCGGCCGCCCTCCCGGCGCCCCTGTCCGACCCCGACGACCCGGGCGTCACGGGCTCGGCGGGCGGCGCGCTGGCCGAGAGCCGGCTCGCCCTGCGCAGAAAGGACGCCGCGTCGGCGGCAGGACAGCTCGCGGCGGCGGGTCTGCCCGACTGGCACTGGCTGCCCGACTGGTACTGCGGCCTGATCGCGCTGGCCGACGGCTCCCCGAAGCGGGCCGCCGCCGTGCTCACCCAGGTGCGCAGGGCGCTTCCCGGTGAGCTGATACCGCACCTCGCCCTCGGCCTGTGCGCCGAGCTGCGCGGGGACCGCGCGGTCGCGCTGTCGCACTACGGCACGGTCTTCGACACCACCCCCGCGCTCGGTGCGGCCGGCTTCGGCCTGGCGCGGGTCCTGCTGCTGGCCGGCGAGCGCGCCAGGGCGGTGGACGTCGCCGAACAGCTGGCCAAGGAGTTCCGCTACGAGCGCGAGGCGCGAGTGGCGGCCGTACGGCTGCGCGTCATGGTCCTCTCCGAGCCGGGCCACCCGGCGCCGACCGAGGACGACGTGGCGCGGGCCAGGGCGGCCCTGCCCGGCCTCGACGTGGACGAGGCGGCGGCCGCCGCACTGCGTGCCGAGATCCAGTACGCGGAGTTCCTGCGCACCCACGACCGGCTGAAGCTGTCCGACGCGGTGCGCGCTCTCGGCCCGCACGCGCCGACCGAGCGCGAGTACGTCGCACTGGTGGACCTGGCCAACCGGCTGCGTCCGGCGCTGAGATGGAGACGGCCGTCCCGCCGCCGGGAAAGCGTGGCAGAACGGGTCATTCCCGTTTCGGAGCAACGCCCGGCCCGCTAAGCTCCTCACACGTTCCGTCGAGCGAGCGAGCACTCTCCGTAGGGGAACACGCAGCGACACGATCGGGTGGTGCCGGTGGGGGACAGGTCACCCTTGGGGCTCAGCTTCGCCCTGGAAGTGGACGCGCCCTCGGATCTGCCCTACGACGAGGGACGCGCGGACGCCCTGATCACCGTCACGGCACGCTCCGCCGCGGACTCGGCCGTGCGGACTCCGAGCGCCGAAATCCTCATCATGGACCGCTCGTTGTCCATGTCCGGCCACAAGCTGGACGAGGCGAAACGCGCGATGTGCGCGGCCGTCGACACCCTGCGGGACGGCACCCTCCTGGGGATCGTCGCGGGCAACCACAAGGCCGACGTGATCTTCCCGACGACCGGCGGCCTGGCCCGGGTCGACGCCCGGACCCGGGAGGACGCCAAGCTCCGGGTGGTCGGCCAGCTCGCGGAGGGCGGCACG
This sequence comes from Streptomyces vulcanius, assembly GCF_042653945.1. NCBI lineage: Bacteria > Bacillati > Actinomycetota > Actinomycetes > Kitasatosporales > Streptomycetaceae > Streptomyces > Streptomyces vulcanius. Next base: position 256,850 of record NZ_JBHSFK010000014.1, read on the forward strand.
GCGATCGGCCAGTGGCTGGCTCGCGCCCGCCGCCTCTTCGCCTCGGTGGAAGCCCCCGGCACAGTGCGCCACGCGGTGCTCTACACGGACGGCAAGGACGAGCACGAGACACCCGAACAACTCGGCGAGATCCTCACGACGTGCACCGACCGGTTCGTCTGCGACGCGAGGGGCCTGGGCGACGACTGGCGCTACACCGAACTCCTGCGCGTCACCGAGGCCCTGCACGGCACCGCCGAGGCCGTCGTCACCATCTCCGACCTCACGGAGGACTTCACCCGCCTGATGCGCGAGGCCCAGCGGATCGTCGTGCCCCGGGTCTATCTGGGCCTGCGCCTCAACAGCCGTTTCCAGCTGGCGTTCGTCCGGCAGACCCACCCCGTCGAGGCCGAACTGACGGCACGTCAACAACGTGACGGCGAGACGCACGTCCCGCTGGGCTCCTGGCCCCCGGAGACCCGCCAGTACCAGATCTCCCTCCGTGTCGACCCGGGCAGCCTGACCGTCGACGAGACCCTGCGCGCCGCCCGCGTCACGCTGCACGCCGAGTTCTCCGACGGCACCCGCCGCCCCTGCTCCGAGACCGCGGCCATGGTCGTACGCCGCCGCTCGACACCCGGCTTCGGCATCGCCCGCTCCCCCGACCTCACCCGCGTCGAGAACGAACGCGAACTCGGCATGGCCATGCGCGCCTGCGCCGACGCCCATCTGCGCGGTGACCCCGACCGCGCGGACCGCGAACTGCGCCTCGCGATCGGCCTCGCGGAATCCCTCCGGGACACCACACGCCTGCAGAAGCTGCGCGCGGTGGCGGCCGGCGGGCCCGACGGCCGGCTGCGGGTGCGGCACGACGTCACCCGGGGCCAGATCCTGGAGATCGGCGTCGACTCGACCAAGACCGCGAGACGACCGGTCGACCCGCACGACCTCCCGCCCCACGCCTTTGGGCTGCCCCGCGTGTGCCCACGGTGCGGTACGACGTCGACGTCGCCCACGGCCAAGTTCTGCGAGGAGTGCGGGCATCGGTTCGGGGACGCGGGTGCGGCCGGTGGACCGGTGGACGCGTTGTGACCGGCGTACGGCCTCGCCTGCCCCATCCGATCGTGGTGCTGCGCTGGCTCAGGGCGGGGGTGCTGGGCATGGTGGCGGTGACGGCGCTGCTGTATCTGGTGGTGGCGAACCGGGCCGGAGAGCAGATCACCGCCGCTCAGCGCACGACGAAGGCCATCCAGCACATCCGGGCGGCGTACGACCAGGCCGGGAAGGCGGACGACGCGCTCGACGCCGTCTCCGGGACCGGGGCGCTCGACCTGATCGGCACCGGCGCCGACTTCGCCAACGCCACCGCCCGCGTGAGTTCCCACCTCACCTCGGCGACGGAGGGCAACGCGGCCGGGGAGCGGGGGCTGAGCCACATCCAGTTCGTCCAGGGCCAGTTGGCCACCTGTGTGCAGATGGCCAACACGGCGGTCCTCGACGGGGCACCGGCCCTGGCGAAGGCGGGCGACGCGCTGGACGACGCCCGGGAGTACGACGGCAGGGACCCGGTCCCCTTCACGGGCGGCCTCAGGCAGTCGCTCAGGGATCTCGAGATGCTGGAGGCCGCGGCGCGCCATGACCAGCTCCGGTCGGACTGGCGCGACCCCGGCCTCCTGTGGCCCCTGTTCATCGGACCGGCGGCGGTCATGCTGCTGCTGGTCTGTGCGACCGGCGGCATCGTCGCCCGTCGCTTCCGGCGGTACCCCAGCCCGGCGCTCGTCGTGGCCCTGCTGGCCACCGCGTCGATCGGCGTCACCATGTGCACGACCGACCCGCTCTCCGCGGCGATCGCGCTGCCCGTGCTCGCCGCCGCCGGTGCGCTCGCGTATCTGGCCTACCGTCCCCGCCTCGCCGAGTACAGGTTCCCGCGCTCATGAGAAGACTCACGGCACCCCTCGTACGCTGCGCCCTGGTCCTCGGGCTGCTCCTGGCGCCGGTCGCGTGCGGCGAACCCGGGAAGGACAAGGTGACGATCATGGTTCCCTGGTCCGGCACCGAGTTCAAGGCGTTCTACGCGGTCGTCAGGGACTTCGAGCGCGACCACGCCGGCATCGACGTCGAACCGCAGGTCACCCGCGCCCTGACCCAGCAGCTCGACGCCGCGGTGGCCGCGGACGCGGAGCCCGACCTGGCGGTGCTGCCCAGTGTGGGAGCGATCGCCAAGTACCGGCAGGAAGGGGCCCTCCTGAAACTCGACGACGTCGACACGGACGCATACGTGCAGCCCTTCCGCGGGCTCGGCATGAACGGCGAGGACGTCTACGCCGTCCCGGTCAAGGCCGATGTCAAGAGCCTCATCTGGTACGACGCCAGGGTCACCCCGCGGCCGTCCGGGAACTGGACCGCTCTCCGGTCCCGTTCCGACAGCTGGTGCCTGGGCCTCGAGTCCGGTCCGACCTCCGGCTGGCCCGGCGCCGACTGGATAGCGGACATCCTGCTCGCCGACGAGGGCGTCGGCCCGTACACCGCCTGGGCCTCGGGGGACGCGGAGTGGGACAAGGGGCCCGTCAAGGACGCGTGGACCGCGTGGGGGGACCTCGTGGCAGGCGCCCGCAAGGGTGCGGCCACGTTCAACTTCCGCGCCGCCGCCGAGAAGATGACCAAGAAGGGATGTTCGCTGAGCCACGGCGCCCTGTCCGCGATGTCCTTCGAGTCGGCCCAGGTGAGGGACGACGGGTACACGTACGTCGTACCGTCCTCGCATGAAGTCCTCGAGGTCTCGGCGGACTTCGTCGGAAAGTTCACCGGGAACAAGAGCGCCGACGAGTTCATCGAGTACCTGGCGGGGGCGCGGGCCCAGCAGGCCTGGGTGAACGAACCCGGCTTCGCGCTCTCCGCCGACAACCGGGTGACGGAGTACGACAACACCACTCAGGGCCGGATAGCCGGGATGCTCCGCTCCCCCCGTTACACGCTCTGCTTCAGCGCCGCCGACGCGATGGATCCCGACGTGTCCGCCGCCTTCTACCGAGCGGTCCTGGACCACACGAACGGCAAGGACCTGACCCCACTACTGACGGCACTCGACGAGGTCCAGAAGGAACTCGGATACGCGCACCCCAAGTCCCCGCCACCCCCCACCCCGCTCTGCACTCCCTGAACCACCCCTGATCCAGCCAGGAGCCCTCATGCCGGACGCCATCCAGTTCACCCTCGACGACGGCACCGTCGTCCTCGTAGCCCCACCCGCCCGCACCGGCACCGGGGCGGTGGGCCTGGGAACCCGACTGGAGAGCGCGGGAAGCAGCCTCCGCGAGGCACTGACGCCGATCACCGCCGCCGCCTCCGAGGTGATCGGCCAGTTCCGCGACGTCGCCCAACGGCCCGACGAGGTGGAGGTCACCTTCGGCGTCGTCCTGGACGCCAGACTCGGCGCGGTCCTGACGAGCGCCGGAGCCAGCACCCACCTCGACGTCACACTCCGCTGGAGCGGCACAGAACCGACACCACCGAACTAAAAAGGGGCCGTGCGGCGGCGCAGCCGCTGACCGGCTGCGCCGCCAACACGGGCGGGAGGGTCACGAGGAAACCTTCCGGGGCGGGATCAGGGCAGTACGACGATCTTGCGCCCCTGGCCGGCGGCGAACTGGTCCAGAGCCTGCGGGTACTCCGTCAGCGGCAGTCGGTGACTGATGAAGACCTTGGGATCGAGCACCCCCGCGGCGAACAGCTCCGCCGCGCGCTCGTAGCTGTGCAGCACCGCCATGGAGCCGGTGATGGTGATCTCCTGGTTGTAGATGCGGTACGGCGAGATGGTGGCCGTCGTGGCGTAGTCGGAGACCCCGAACTGCAGATAGGTCCCGGCCTTGGCGACCCGGTCCAGGCCGTCCTGGATGGCGGCGGCGTTGCCGGTCGCGTCGACCACCACGTCCCAGCCCCCAGGCCGCCCCAGCTCGTCGGCCGAGAGTGCCGACTGGGAACAGCCCAGCTTCTCGGCCGTCGCCAGCCGTTCCGGGTTGACGTCGACGACGTCCACCGAGGAGGCACCGGTGCGCTTGGCCAGCTCCAGCATCATCAGGCCCATCGTCCCGGTGCCGTAGATCAGCACATGGGAGCCCATCCTGCTGTTGAGCACGTCGTAGCCGCGTACGGCGCAGGACAGCGGCTCGATCAGCGCCGCGTCCTGGACGTCCACGTGGTCGGGCAGCCGTACGCAGTTGGCGACGGGCGCCACGGCGTACTCGGCGGCGCCGCCGGCCACGGTCACTCCGATCGCCTGCCACCGGTCGCAGAGGTTGTTGCGGCCGGCTCGGCAGTATCGGCACTCGTTGCAGTACAGCGAGGGGTCCACGGCGACCCGGTCGCCGATCGCGAGTTCGGTGACCTGGCTGCCGAGGCCGACGACCTCCCCGGCGAACTCGTGGCCCGGCACGATCGGCAGGCTGGGCGCGAACTCGCCCTGAAGGATGTGCAGATCGGTCCCGCACAGCCCGCAGGCCGCCACATCCACCACGACCTGGCGAGGCCCGGGAGTGGGGTCGGGCACCGTGGTGACGGTGACCTTGCCGGGCGCTTCGATGACGGCGGCTTTCACTTGACTGCTCCTAGGGAGAGGCCGCGGACGAGTTTGTCCTGGGCGGCGAATCCGGCGATGAGGACGGGCAGCGACACCAGGGTGGCGGCGGCGCAGAGCCGGGCGAGGA